>JAIYAG010000237.1 GCA_027489195.1 Burkholderiales bacterium
AGCCACAGCAGCAGGGCCAGCAGCGCCAGCGCCACGGCCACGCGCGCGGTGAAGGCGAGCCAGCCGGGGCGGGGCACGTAGATGCCGCGCCTGAGCAGCCCGGCCAGCAGCAGGCCGGCGTTGGCGAGCGCGGCCACCGAGATCGAGAGCGCCAGCCCGGCGTGCTGCAGCCAGGGCACGAACACCACGTTGAGCGCCTGCGTGACGACCAGGATCACGATCGCGATGCGGAACGGCGTGCGCACGTCCTGCTTGCCGTAGAAGCCGGGCGCCAGGATCTTCACGGCGACCAGCCCGAGCAGGCCCACGGAGTAGGCGAGCACCGTGCGCCGGGTCATCTCCAGGTCGTGTGCGTCGAAGCGGCCGTAGTGGAACAGCAGTGCCGTCAGCGGCTCGGCCATCAGCGCCATGCCCACCATGCAGGGCAGGGCGAGCATGACCGCCAGGCGCAGCCCCCAGTCGAGGAGCGCCGCGTACTCGTCGGCACGGCCGGCCCCGCTGGCGCGGGACAGGCTCGGCAGCAGCACGGTGCCGAGCGCGACGCCGAGCATCGCGGTGGGGAACTCCATCAGGCGGTCGCCGTAGGAGATCCAGGACACCGCGCCGGGGCCGATCCGCGACGCGATGTGCGTGTTGACGATCAGGCTGATCTGGGCGACCGACACGGCCAGCACGGCCGGCCCCATCTGGCGCACGACCCGGCGCACCTGCGGATCGGCCCAGGCCGCGCGCAGGTCCAGGCCCAGGCGCGGCAGCATCCGGATGCCGAGCAGCGCCGGCACCTGGAGCGCGAGCTGCGCGATGCCGCCGATCACGACGCCTGCGGCCAGCGCGTAGACCGGGGTCTCGAAGCGCGGCGCGAGCGCGAGCGCCGCGCCGATGAACGACAGGTTCAGCAGCACCGGCGTGAAGGCGGGCACCGCGAACCGCCGCCAGGTGTTGAGCACGCCCGCGGCGAGGGCGACCATCGAGATCAACAGGATGTACGGGAACATCCAGCGGGTCATCACCACGGCGACCCGGAAGGTCTCGGGGTCTTCGCGCAGGCCCGAGGCCATCGCCCAGACCAGCACGGGCGCTGCGATCACGCCGATCGCGGACACCGCCACCAGCGCCCAGAAGAGCACCGTCGCGACATGGTCGACCAGGCTGCACATCGCGGCCTCGTCGCCCTGCTCGCGGGTGGCGCCGAGGATCGGCACGAAGGCCTGCGAGAACGCGCCCTCGGCGAACATCCGGCGCAGCAGGTTGGGGATCCGGAACGCCACGAAGAAGGCGTCGGTCAGCGCCGAGGCGCCGAAGATCGACGCGGTCAGCGACTCCCGGGCCAGGCCGGTGATGCGCGACAGCAGGGTGAAGCCGCTGACGGTCGCAGCCGACCGCAGGAGGTTCAAGCGCGCGCCCCTGAGCGGGGCCGAGGGGCCCGACTTGCGGGCGAGACCGAAGACATCTTATACTTCAAGGCTTTCCCGAATTTTTCTGGCTGCCCGCAGTTCGCCGGCAGCGGAACTCACAAGAAGAGATTTTCGCATGGCCAACATCGCTTCCGCTCGCAAGCGCGCCCGCCAGGCCGTCAAGCAGAACGCGCACAACTCCAGCCTGCGCTCGCGCCTGCGCACCGCCATCAAGACGGTCCGCAAGGCGATGGCCACCGGTGACAAGACCGTGGCCGCCGCGCAGCTGAAGGCGTCGACGAGCGTGATCGACTCGATCGCCGACAAGCGCATCATCCACAAGAACGCCGCCTCGCGTTACAAGAGCCGCCTCTCGGCCGCCATCAAGCGGATGGCGTAAAGAGGGCGCGCGGGCGGAGCAGGGGCGCGCGGCACTGCCGCGCGAGCGAGCACTGCTCGCCGCCTGCGGAGCGACCGGCGCGGTGACGCGCCGGGCTGGTGGCCCCCGGACGTGAATCCGGCGCGAGCCGCCTGACCTCCCGATCAGCCCACCGCCTCCTTCATCGGACGCGCTCCGAACATCGCCGTCCCGACCCGCACGATCGTCGCGCCTTCCGCGATCGCGGCCTCCAGGTCGGCCGACATCCCCATCGACAGCGTGTCGACCGGCAGGCCCTCGGCCTGGAGCCGCTCGAACACCTCACGCACCCGCGCGAACTGCGCGCGCTGCAGCGCCGGGTCGTCGGTGGGCGCGGGGATCGCCATCAGCCCTCGCAGCCGCAGGCCCGGCAGGCCGACGATCAGCCGTGCCAGGGCCGGCACGTCCTCGGGCGCGCAGCCGCTCTTGGTGGCCTCGCCGCTGACGTCGACCTGGATGCAGACCTGCAGCGGCGCGATCGACGCCGGGCGCTGCTCGGACAGCCGGCGCGCGACCTTCTCGCGGTCCACCGAATGCACCCAGTCGAAGGACTCTGCGATCGGGCGGGTCTTGTTCGACTGCAGCGGCCCGATGAAGTGCCAGACCGGCAGATCAGGCAACTGAGCAGGCAACTGAGCGGGCACCTCAGTGGGCACTTCAGCGGCCCGTCCGGGCAGAGCGGACCGCCCCGGCCGCCCGGCCGGTCGCAGCGGCCACCGGTCGCCGACCTCTGTCCTCTTGGCCAGCGCTTCCTGCACATAGTTCTCACCGAAGTCACGTTGCCCGCAGTCTGCGAGCGCGAGCACCGCGCCGGTGTCGAAGGTCTTGCTCACCGCGAGCAGGGCGACGCCGGCCGGATCGCGGCCGCAGGCGCGAGCCGCGGCCGCGATCCGCTCGAGCACCGCCGCGTGGCGGACCCGCAACGACGCATGACCGTCCGTCGCTGCCTGCGACGGGTCCTCGGACGAGGCGGGCGGTCGCGGGGAAGCGTCCCTACCATCGGCCATTCTGGGGTCGGCACCTGCCGTCGAGGCATTCATGGACATCGCGGAACTTCTCGCTTTCTCGGTCAAGAACAAGGCGTCGGACCTGCACCTGTCGGCGGGTCTGCCGCCGATGATTCGGGTGCACGGCGACGTTCGCCGGATCAACCTGCCGCCGATGGAGCACGAGGCGGTGCACGGGATGATCTACGACATCATGAACGACGCCCAGCGCAAGGATTACGAGGAGAACCTGGAGTGCGACTTCTCGTTCGCGATCCCGGGCCTCGCGCGCTTCCGCGTCAACGCCTTCCAGCAGCAGCGCGGCGCCGGCGCCGTGATGCGGACGATTCCCTCGAAGATCCTGTCGCTCGAGGACCTGAACGCGCCGAAGACCTTCGGCGAGCTGGCCTCGCAGCCGCGCGGGCTGATCCTCGTCACCGGCCCGACCGGTTCGGGCAAGTCGACGACGCTCGCCGCGATGATCAACCACATCAACGAGAACATGTACGGCCACATCCTGACGGTCGAGGACCCGATCGAGTTCGTGCATGACTCGAAGCGCTGCCTGATCAACCAGCGCGAGGTCGGCCCCATGACGCTGTCGTTCGCGGCGGCGCTCAAGTCGGCGCTGCGCGAGGACCCCGACGCGATCCTGGTGGGCGAAATGCGCGACCTGGAAACCATCCGCCTGGCCATGACGGCTGCGGAAACGGGCCACTTGGTCTTCGGCACGCTGCACACCTC
>JAIYAG010000128.1 GCA_027489195.1 Burkholderiales bacterium
GGATGTCGTCGTCGAAGCCGTTCAGCAGATGCTCGCCGCGAATCATCAGCGAGACGTCGGCCCCCAGCCCCCCGAAGATCCCGGCGAACTCGACGGCGATGTAGCCGCCGCCGATCACCAGCACCCGCTTCGGCAGCTCGGGCAGCTCGAAGGCCTCGTTCGAGGTGATGCACAGCTCGGCGCCGGGGAAGGCCGGCCGCACCGGCCAGCCGCCGGTGGCCACCAGCAGGTGGCGCGCGGTGATCCGCCGCCCCGCGACCTCGACGGTGTGCGGGTCGACGACCACGGCGCGGCCGTCGATCTCGGTGACGCCCGACTGCTTGAGCAGGTTGCGGTAGATGCCCTCGAGCCGCGCGATCTCGCGGTCCTTCGCGGCCTTCATCGCGGGCCACGAGAACTCGGGGCGGCCGACGGTCCAGCCGTAGCCCGCCGCGTCCTCGAAGTCCTGCGCGAAGTGCGCGGCATAGGTGAGCAGCTTCTTCGGCACGCAGCCGCGGATCACGCAGGTGCCGCCGACGCGGTGGTCCTCGGCGATCGCGACGCGCGCGCCGTGGCCGGCGGCGACGCGGCTGGCGCGCACGCCGCCGGAACCGGCGCCGATCGTGAACAGGTCGTAGTCGAACTCGGGCATGAAGGAGGGAGGTCCGGACGGGGGAAAGACCCCGATGCTCGCCCGGACGCCGCGATGCCGCAAGCGCGCACCGGGCGCGGACCCTTAGACTGTCGGCCGACGCCTGCCGAACCGGTCTCCCGCTTGAGCGACTCCGCCCCGCCCTCCGCCGCCCCGACGCCCCCCGCCCGCCGCGGCAAGCAGCTCGGCTACCGCGCCGGCGCGCTGCTGCTCGGCCAGCTGCCGCTGCGGCCGGTGTCGCACCTCTACACGGCCGCAGCGCCGCGCGGCGGCGCCATCCCGAACGTCGTGCGCCAGACCTGGGACACGGCGGCCTTCGGCCGCACGCACGCGGCCTACCTCGAGCGGTTCCGCGCGATGAACGCCGGCTGGAGCTTCGAGCTGACCGACAACGCCGGCTGCGACGCGTACATGGAGGCGAACCACGCGGGCGAGCCGATCCTGGACGTCTACCGCAGTGCCCGGATCGGCCCGCTGCGCACCGACATCTGGCGCTATGCGGTGCTCTGGCGTCATGGCGGCGTCTACTGCGACGTGAACAAGATGCTGACGGTGCCGCTCGACGAGCTGATCGCGCCGAACGACCGCGCGCTGATCGCCGCCGAGAACACGCCGCTGCTGCAGCCGGTCTCGTGGCAGACCGATCCGCTGCCGCCGCGCGCGCGCGCGCTGCTGCAGTACCCCGAGTTCAACCGGCTGAACTGGTGCCTCGCCTTCGAGCCCGGCCATCCGTTCCTCGCGCGCGCGCTCGAGCGCATCGTCGAGACCTGGCCGCGCGTGCGCGGCCGGCCCTTCGACGACGTGAAGGCCGCGGTGGTCGACTGGTCCGGGCCGCGGATGTGGACCCGCGCGATCGCCGACGTGATCGAGCGCGACCCGTCGGTGGCCTTCACGCAGGCGGGCCTGAACTTCCACGGCTTCGGCGACCAGAACATCCGCTACTCGTGGGTCCGCTACCTGCAGCGGCCCTCGTACCGGCACCTGCCCGGTCAGGTCATCGCGACCTAGTCTCTGACATGGGGCTCGGCGCCCCGCCGCGCAGCCGCCGCTCGAGCGCCGCGAGCGCGGCGTCCAGCACGATCGCGAGCGCCGCCGACGGCAGCGCGCCGGCCATCAGCAGCGCGCCGTCGTTGAGCGCCAGGCCGGTGACGATGCGCTCGCCGAAGCCGCCGGCGCCGATGAACGCGGCGATGGTCGCGGTGCCCACGCAGATCGTGGTGGCGGTGCGCAGGCCGGCGACGATCGTCGGCATCGCCACCGGCAGCTCGACGAGGCGCAGGCGCTGCAGACGGCCGAGCGCGAGCGCATCGGCCGCGTCGCGCAGCCCCTGCGGCACGCCGGCCAGGCCCGTGACCGCCGTGTGCACGATCGGCAGCAGCGCGTACAGCGTGAGCGCGAGCACCGCGGGCAGCACGCCGATCGTGCCGGTCACCGCGATCAGCAGCGCGAGCATCGCGAGCGAGGGCACGGTCTGCAGCACGCCCGCGACCGCGAGCACCGCGGCGCGCGCACGCGGCCGCGCGGCCACCGCGATCGCGAGCGGCAGGCCGATCGCCACCGCCGCGGCGACCGAGGCCGCGACCAGCCCGAGGTGCTGCGCGGCGAGCCGTCCGAGATCGGGCGCGAACAGCTTGTCGAGCAGGCCGCGGCGCACGGCAGGCGCGGCCTCGCGACCCGCCAGGCCCGCGACGAAGTCGCGGGCGATCGTCTCGAAGGGCACGCTCTCGAGCTCGGCGCGTGCGTTCATCGCGATCATCGCGCGCTCGTCGATCGCGGCCTCGAGCGACTGCAGCCGGGCCCACGCGGCGGGCGCGCGGGCCGGCACGTCGAGCCGGTGCAGCAGCACCGCGTCGTAGCGCGGAAAGAAGCCGCGGTCGTCCTGCAGCACGCGCAGCGCGAGCTGCCCGATCTTCGCGTCGGTGGTGTAGATGTCCATCAGGTCGATGCGGCCCTCGGCGAGCGCCGCATAGCCCAGCGCATGGTCGAGCCCGGTCGGCGTCTGCGGCAGGCCGTAGCGTGCGGCCAGCCCCGGCCAGCCGTCGGCGCGGCCGATGAACTCGTTCGACAGTCCGGCCTTGAGCGCCGGATGCGCGGCGAGGTCGCTCAGCCTGCGGATGCCCAGGCGCTCGGCCTCGGACTCGCGCATCGCGAGCGCGTAGCCGTTGTTGAAGCCGAGCGGCACCGCGACCCCGAACCCCAGCGGCGCGAGGCGCGCGCGGATCGACGCGAGGTCGGCACCGCCCTCGCCCTTGAGGATCTCGCGGTCGATCGTCCCCAGGTACTCGGGGTACAGGTCGATGCGGCCCGCGCGCAGCGCCTCGTAGACGATCGCGGTGTTGCCCAGGCCCGCGAGCACCTCGGCGGGCCGCGCCGGATCCGCCACCCGCGCGAGCAGGTGGGCGAGCACGTAGGACTCGGTGAAGCGCTTGGAGCCGATGCGCAGGCGTTCCTCGGCGGCGGCCGGAGCGGCGAAGAGGCCGGCGCACAGGCAGACGAGCAGACCGACGAGGAGACCGAGGCGCAGGTCGACGAAGCGTGCCGGCGCGGGCAGCCCGCTCCGCACGGGGCCCCGATGCGGCAGGCGGACGGGGGCGGGCCACGAGGCGCTCGCAGCCGGCTCGCCGCGGGGGGGATCGGCCGGGCACGGCGTCATCGCGTCTCTCTGGGGTCGGGAGGCCCGATTGGAGGCGATCCGCGCGCGATGCGCAACCCTGCGCCGGCGCCCCGGCATCGCATGCCGCGCACGGGGGCTCGGGTATCCTCGTGCGGCCGCGCTTCGCCGGCGTTCCGGAGACCGCCGATGCGCCGTCCGTACCACCGTCCCGAGGCATCGGGCCCCGCGTCGGCACGGGCCGCGCCCGCGGGCCCGGCCGCCATGACCGCGGGCCTCGGCGCCGCGCTCGCAGGCCTCGCCGTCGCGCTCGCCGGCCTGCTCGCGGCGCCCTCCGCCGACGCGGCCGAGCTGCCGATCTTCGATGCCCACGTGCACTACAGCCACGACGCCTGGGCCACGCTGCCGCCGAAGGAGGCGGTCGCGCTGCTGCGGCGCGCGGGCCTCAAGCGCGTGATGGTGTCGAGCTCGTCGGACGAGGGCACGCAGAAGCTCTTCGCCGAGGCGCCCGACCTGATCGTGCCGTCGCTGCGCCCCTACCGGACGCGCAACGAGATCGGCACCTGGGTGCGCGACGCGTCGGTGATCCCGCACCTCGAGTCGCGGCTCGCGAGCCACCGGTACGTCGCGATCGGCGAGTTCCACGTGTACGGCGCCGACGCCGACCTGCCGGTGATGCGGCGCGTCGTGGCCCTCGCCCGCCAGCACGGCCTGCTGCTGCACCTGCACGGCGATGTCGATGCGGTCGAGCGGGTGTTCGGCCAGGACCCCGGTGCGCGCATCCTGTGGGCGCACGCCGGCTTCGCGAGCCCCCCCGAGGTCCGCGCCACGCTGCGCCGGCATCCGATGCTCTGGGCGGACCTCGCGTTCCGCAGCGACCCGGCGAGCGACGGCCGCGTCGCAGCCGAGTGGCGCGAGACCTTCACCGAGTTCCCGAACCGCTTCATGCTCGGCACCGACACCTTCTCGCCCGAGCGCTGGTGGTACGTGCCCGAGCATGCGGCCTGGGCCCGCCGCTGGCTCGCCGACCTGCCCGCACCGCTCGCCGAGGGCATCGCCTGGCGCAACGCCGAGGCGATGCTCGCCGCACGCCGGCCGCCGATCGCGCCGTGACCGGGGCGCGCGGCCGGCCCGCGGCCCTCGCACGGGCGGCGCTGCTCGCCGCCGCCCTGTGCGCGCCGCCGATCCGGGCGCTCGCCGCGGACCCGGTGCCGTCGCAGCAGGCACTGCCGCAGTCGACCGTGCCGGCCTGCCGCCTGCCCGGCGCCGAGGACACCGTCCGGCGCACGCGCGTGCCGGAGCTCGAGATCGCCTGGCGGCCGGTCGCCGGCGCGATCGAACTCGGCCGCCCGTTCTCGATCGAGTTCGTGCTGTGCCCGCGGCTCGTGCCGGCGCCGCCGATCGACCGGATCACGGTCGACGCCTGGATGCCGGCGCACCGGCACGGCATGAACTACCGGCCGACGCTCGCCGGCACCCCGCCCGCGCCGCTGCGCGCCGACGGCCTGCTGTTCCACATGCCCGGCCGCTGGGAGATCGTCTTCGAGCTGCGCGCCGGCGAGCGCGCGCTGCGGCTGACCGACGGGCTCGTGCTGCGGTGACCCGATCCGGCGCGACCCGCGGATCGCGCGCGGCGAGGCGCGCCCGGCTTGCGCTCGGCGGGGTCGCCGCCCTGCTGCTCGTCGCGGCCTGCCGAACGCCGGATGCCCTGCGGACCGCCCCCGGAGCGCTTCCGCACGCCGAGTCGGCCGCGAATGGCGCGCCGCCCGCGCCCGCCCCGCTGCCCCGCGCCGCCCTCGCGCTCGGCCTCGACGCCGACGAGCTGGCCGCGATCGTCGCGCACGGCCCCTGGCCGCCGCCGTTCCGTCCCGATCCGACCAACCGCGCCTCCGGCGACCCGGCGGCGATCGAGCTCGGCCGCCGGCTGTTCGACGATCCGCGCCCCTCCGCCGACGGGCGCCGCCGCTGCGCCGACTGCCACCGCGCCGAGCTCGGCTTCGCGGACGGCCGTGCCCGCCCGCCCGGGGCCGACGGCCGCCCGCTCGACCGCAACGCGCAGGGCCTGCTCGATGCCCGTCTGCAGCACTGGTTCGGCTGGGACGGCGGCGCCGACTCGCTGTGGGCCTTCGTGCTGCGCCCCCTCGCCGACCCGCGCGAGATCGGCACCGACGCCGGGCGGCTGGCCGCGGTCCTCGACGCCGACCCGACGCTCGCCTGCCTGCGGCGCGCCGCGTTCGGCGACCCGCGCCCGTCCGGCGAGGCGCTGCGCGTGCAGGTCGCCAAGGCGCTCGCCGCCTTCATCGAGACCCTGGACTCGCCCCGCACCCGGTTCGATGCGCTGCGCGACGCGCTCGCCGCCGGCGATGCCGACCCCGGCGCCGAGGCCGTCGCACGCGCCTACCCGGCGGATGCGCTGCGCGGCCTGCGGCGCTTCGTCGGCGACGCCCGCTGCGCGGCCTGCCACGTCGGTCCGGCCTTCACCCACGGCGAGTTCCACGACGCCGGCCGCCCGTACATGGCCGCACCCGGCCGGCCCGACCCCGGCCGACACGGCGGGATCGCGGCGCTGCGTGCCGACCCGTTCAACCGCCTCGGCCCCTGGAGCGACGCCGCCACCCCCGACGCCGCGGTGCGCACCCGGCACGTCGCGCCCTCGCACCGCAACTTCGGCGAGTTCCGCGTCCCTGGACTCCGGGCGCTGGTGCTGACCGCGCCCTACGGACATGACGGATCCATGGGCACTCTGGACGATGTGATCACCCACTACTCCGAGCTCGACACCGAGCGCCTGCATGCCGACGGCGAGGCCCTGCTGCGGCCGCTGCGCCTGGACCCGGCGGCCCGCGCCGAGCTGCGCGCCTTCCTGTCGACGCTGTCGGCGCCGCAGCCTGCAGCGCCCGCAGCGGCCACGCCCTCCCCGGCCGTCGCCGCCTGCCGGGCGCGCCCGGGGGCTTGAAGCCACCCCGAACGGCCCGATCTGACAGTCATCTCCTGGAGACTGCCGCCGTGATCGACGCGAACCCGACCAACTTCCAGTCCGAGGTCATCGACGCCTCGCACGACCGGCCCGTGCTGGTCGACTTCAGCGCCGCCTGGAGCGAGCCCTGCGCCGCGCTGGACCCGATCCTGCAGGCGCTCGAGGCCCAGGCCGCGGGCAGCGTCAAGCTGGTCAAGGTCGATGCCGACGACAACCCCGCGCTGATGCAGGCCTGGGGCGTGCGCAGCCTGCCGACCGTGCTGGTGTTCGTCGGCGGCCGCCCGGTGGACCGGCTGGACGGTGCCCGCGTCGCGGGCGGGTTCGAGAGCGCGCTGCGGACCGCCCTCGCCCGGCTCGCGCCCGAGCCGGGCGTCGACCTGCTCGCCCAGGCGCGCGCCCTCCTCGCGCACGGCGACTGGCCGCGGGCCGCCGTGGCGATGCGCACGGTGCTGGCGCTGAACCCCTCGCTCGACGCCGTCCGCGCCGAGTACGTCGGCACGCTGCTGCGGCTGGGCGATGCGGCCCGCGCGCGGCCGGCCTTCGCGCCGCTGCGTCCGAAGGCACGCACCGACCGCGCGCTCGGCGCGCTCGGTTTCGCGGTCGATGCGGCCGACGCGGTGGCCGAGGCGCCGGACGAGGCGAGCCTGCAGCGCGCGGTGGACGCCGCGCCGGCCGACCCCGCCGCCCGCCTGCGCCTCGGACAGTGGCGGCTGGCGCGCGGGCAGTGGCAGGGCGCGATGGACGCGCTGCTCGACGTGGTGCGGCTCGACCGCAGCCATGCCGACGAGGCCGGACGGCGCGGGATGCTCGCCGCCTTCGAGCTGTGCGGCGACCCGGCGCTGGTGAGCGACTACCGTCGGCGGCTGGCGGCCGGGCTGAACTGAACCGAACGGGGCGGGGCGGATCGGGGCGGGTCATCCTAGAATCGCCGGATGGACACGCCCTCGCTTCCCGCGCTGCGCCGCTTCGACCCGAGCGCCGAGTACGACATCGCCGAGCGCTGCGCGATCCTCGAGCTGGCCAACGACGCATCCGACCCCGCGGTGTCGATCGCCCGGGCCCGCGTCGCACCCGGCGTGACCACCGCCCGGCACCGGCTGCGCGGCACCGTCGAGCGCTACCTGATCCTCGAGGGCCGCGGCCGCGTGGACATCGACGGCATGCCGCCGGCCGAGGTGGGGCCGGGCGACTCGGTGACGATTCCCGCCCTGTGCGGACAGCGCATCGCGAACCTGGGCGACGCGGACCTGCTGTTCCTCGCGATCTGCACGCCGCGCTTCGTGCCGGCGTGCTACGAGTCGCTGGAGTAGGGCGAGCCGCGCAGCGCCTTCACGCGCCCGCGCAGCGCCTTCTCGTCGAGGCGCCGGCGCTTCGACGCGTAGGTCGGCTTGGTCGGCCGGCGCTCGACCGGCACGACGGCCGCCTCGTCCACGATCGCGCGCAGCCGCGCGATCGCGTCGTCGCGGTTCTTCTCGAGGCTGCGGAAGCGCTGCGCCTTGATGACGACCACGCCCTCGTCGCTGATGCGCGCGTCGCGCCGCTCGAGCAGCCGCGCCTTGATCGCGTCGGGCAGCGAGGAGGCGCGCACGTCGAAGCGCAGGTGGATCGCGTTCGAGACCTTGTTGACGTTCTGGCCACCGGCGCCCTGCGCGCGGATCGCGGTCAGCTCGATCTCGTCCTCGCGCAGCAGCGCGTCGCTCACGAGGCCGGCCCCGAGGAGGCCGCGCGCAGCCGCCGTCCGCGCGGCGTTTCCTCGACCCGGGGGGCGGGCGCATCCTGCGGCTCGGGGTCGAGCACCACCTCCTGCGCGAACAGCTCGTCGGCCACGCGTCCGACGCGCTCGGTGTCCCACCAGGCATAGGCCGCGACCGCCGCGGCCCCGATGCCGGGCACCCAGCGGCTCGCCGACTTGGCGATCAGCTGCTGGCTGAGCGAGACGCCCAGCCGCGCGGCGATCGACTGCAGGGCGCCGACGGTCAGGCGGTGGACGATCGCGCGCTCGCCCGCCCGCACGACGACGTCGCGCAGCAGCTGCGAAGCCGCATGCCGGAACAGGCAGTAGAGCATCTGTTCGCGGGTCAGCGAGCCGCTGCGCCCGCGGGCCCCGGCGATGTCGGAGACCAGCTGCGCCTGGATCTTCCAGATCGCGATCAGGTCGGGGATCAGCGTCAGCACGCCGAGCGGCCCGGGCGGCAGCGCGAGCCCGCCGGAGACCAGCGCGGCGCGGCGCGCGGCCTGGCGCGAGAGCTCGCGCACGCGGGCATCGGGGTCGGCGAGCGGTGTCTCGCGGGTGGCGGGCACGCGCGAGATCACCGCGACGATCGCGTCGCCCACGGCCGTGCCGGCGCGCGGCGCCGCGTCGTCAGCGCCGCGGTCCTCAGCCACGGTCACGACGGCGGGCCGCAGGCGGCGGCGAGACGAGGCGCACGACGGGGCTCACGACAGGGCTCACGACGGGGCTCACGGACGGCGATCGGCGCATCGGCGGGGGCTGACCTGGGGCGGATTGATCCACATCATACGGCGGCCGATCTGCGTAAGGCCGCCGTCAGCCGATCGGCCGATCATCCGGTCCAACCGAACCAGGCCGAATCAGGGAGAGCCGGAATGAGAGAAGTCGTCGTCGTCAGCGCGGTACGCACCGCGATCGGAACCTTCGGGGGCAGCCTCAAGGACCTCCCGCCCACCCAGCTCGCCGCGCTCGTCGTGCGCGAGGCGGTCCGCCGCGCGGGCGTCGCACCGGCCCAGGTCGGCCACGTCGCCTTCGGCCACGTGATCAACACCGAGCCGCGCGACATGTACCTCTCGCGCGTCGCGGCCGTCGACGGCGGCCTGTCGCACGACGTGTCGGCGATGAACGTCAACCGGCTGTGCGGCAGCGGCCTGCAGGCGATCGTGTCGGCGGCGCAGTACGTGATGCTCGGCGACACCGACGTGGCCATCGGCGGCGGCGCCGAATCGATGAGCCGCGGCCCGTACGTCGTGCCGAGCGCCCGCTGGGGCGCGCGCATGGGCGACTTCAAGACGCTGGACATGATGACCGGCGCGCTGCACGACCCGTTCGACGTGATCCACATGGGCGTGACCGCCGAGAACGTCGCCGCGAAGTACGGCATCACCCGCGGCGACCAGGACGCGCTCGCCCTCGAGAGCCACCGCCGCGCCTCCGCCGCGACGAAGGCGGGGTACTTCAAGGACCAGATCGTCCCGGTCGAGCTGAAGTCGCGCAAGGGCACGGTGCTGTTCGACTCCGACGAGCACATCCGTCACGACGCGACGATCGACGACCTCGCCAAGCTCAAGCCGGTCTTCCAGAAGGACAACGGCACGGTGACCGCGGGCA
>JAIYAG010000489.1 GCA_027489195.1 Burkholderiales bacterium
CGGGAAGCGGTTGTCGAACACCGCCACCTCCCAGTCGCCCGGCGGCAGCTCGGTCGGATGCGCCGCGTCGCGGGTCGGCGCGAGCGGGTTCCACTCGGGCGGCGGCAGGAAGGTGCGGTGCTGCCGGTAGGCCGCGTACGTCACCCACTCGCCGCGCAGCGGATGCCAGCGCAGGTGCGGGTTGGCGTCGAGCGCCTCGGACGACGGACTGGGCGCCGGCTCCGGCGGCGCCTCGAAGGGCGCACGCGCATAGAGCGTCAGCGCGCGGCCGTCGGTCTTGCGAAGCCGCACCGAGAAGGCCGCAGGCACTACACCACCCCGGGGATGTAGGTGCGCGTGAGCGTGGTGGCCTCGGCGATCGTCGCCAGCGGCACCTTCGGGCTGCGGTCCGCGCACAGCAGCCCGTTCGCCTCCTGGAAGGTGTCGGCGAACTGCGTGTAGCAGAAGCCCGAGAACAGCGTGGTGTGCGCCACCACGTCGAGCAGGCCGCGGTAGCGCGCCGCGTAGCTCGCATCGTCGGTGACGGTCGAGTAGCCCCAGCTCTGGGTGACCCCGGCAGCCGGGCACTTCGCGTAGGCGATGCCGCCGAACTCGGTCAGCATGATCGGCTGGCCGCGGTGCGGATAGCCGTCGAGCGTCAGCACGCGCCCGCCCGGTCGGCGCCGGTCGAAGAGCTGCGTCGCATCGCCGCCGTAGCGCTGCCGGATCGTCTCCGGATCGGCGTCGTAGTCGTGGATGCCGATGATGTCGGTCGCGCTCGCCTCCCAGCCGTCGTTGCCGACCACCGGCCGGTACGGGTCGAGCGTCTTGGTGAGGTGGTACAGCGCCTCGACCGCATGCCGCTGCGCGCGCGCCGCGTTGAGCTCGGGCACGCCCCAGGACTCGTTGAACGGCACCCACACCACCAGGCTCGGATGGCTGTAGTCGCGCTCGATCACCTCGGTCCACTCGCGCACCGTCCGCTTGATCGCGGTCTTGGTGAACCGGTAGGCCGAAGGCATCTCGCCCCACACCAGGAGACCCAGCCGGTCGGCCCAGTAGAGGTAGCGCGGATGCTCGATCTTCTGGTGCTTGCGCACGCCGTTGAAGCCCATGGCCTTGGCGAGCTCGACATCGCGGCGCAGCGCGTCGTCGTCCGGCGGCGCGAGCAGCGTGTCGGGCCAGTAGCCCTGGTCGAGCACCATCCTCAGGAAGTACGGCCGGCCGTTGAGCATCAGCCGGTCGCGCAGGATGGTGAACGAGCGCAGTCCGACGTACGAGCGTGCCTCGTCGATGCACGCGTCGCCCCGGAAGAGCTTCACCGTCGCGTCGAGCAGCGTCGGACGCTCCGGGCTCCAGAGCAGCTCGTTGCGGAAGTCGTCGATGCCCGGATCCGACAGCACGATGCGCCGGTCGGCCTCGCGGTCGATCACGCGGTAGCGGTCGGAGGCGAGCAGCCGCTCGCCGTGGTGCAGCTCGACTGCGATCGACAGCGACTCGGCCGGATCGCCGGCGATCCGCGCCTCGAAGTCGATCGAGAAGCCCTCGACCTGCGGTGTCCAGCGGATCTTGTCTAGGTAGGTCCGCGCGACGCGCTCGACCCACACCGTCTGCCAGATGCCGGTCGTGCGCGGGTACCACAGCGAGTGCGGCTCGAGCTGCCAGTCCTGCTTGCCGCGCGGCTTGCTGAGGTCGGAAGGGTCGTCCTCGGCAAGCACCGTGACCACCTGGTGGCCCGAAGGATGGAGCGCCTCGGTCACGTCGAAGCGGAACGGCGTGTGCCCGCCTTCGTGCGAGCCGATCCGCAGTCCGTTGACCCAGACCTGGGCCGCATAGTCGACCGCGCCGAAATGCAGCAGCACGCGCCCGCCATCGGCGGTGAGCTCGAACTCGCGCTGGTACCAGCAGGCCGGATTGAAGCCGCGATCGCCGATGCCGCTGGCCTGCGACTCCGGCGGATACGGCACCTCGATGCAACTCGGCCAGTCGGTGATGTCGTCGGGATGGTGGAAGCAGCGCTCGCGGTCGAACCGGAAGCGCCAAGGGCCGTCGAGCGACAGCCAATGGGCGCGTTCGAGCTGGGGACGGGGATAGGCGAAGCGCACCGGGAGGGCCAGGGGGTCGGATGGTCGAGCCGACCGACTCTAGGCGCCTGCGCTGCGCGCGCGATCGGCCGACCGAACGGCCTCGCGTAGGACGTCCGGCCGATCGGTCCCGCGGGCGCATGAAACGCGCCGAGGAGGCCCCCGCACCGTCGCGGTATCCTCGCGCCCTCCGGGACCCGCCACCGCCGGACCCGCCCCCGACCTCCTGGACCGCCTCGATGACCGCCGCTGCCCCCTCGCTCTTCTCGCCCCTGCGCATCGGCGCGATCGACTGCCCCAACCGCGTCCTGATGGCGCCGCTGACCCGCTGCCGCGCCGACGCCGACACCCTCGCGCCGCGGGCGCTGAACGCCGAGTACTACGCGCAGCGCGCGGGCGCCGGGCTCATCGTGTCCGAGGCCACCCAGGTCGAGCCGCGTGGGCTGGGCTACATGCGCACGCCGGGCTGCTACTCGAACGCGCAGCGCGACGGCTGGCGGCTCGTCGCCGACGCGGTGCACGCCGCGGGCGGGCGCATCGTCGCGCAGATGTGGCACGTGGGCGCGGTCTCGCACCCCGATCTGCAGCCCGGCGGCCTGCTGCCGGTCTCCTCGTCCGAGTACACCGCGGTCGGCACGATCCACGGGCCGCAGGGCAAGCGCGACCGGGTCGCCGCGCGCGCGCTCGCCACCGAGGAGGTCCGCGCGATGGTCGGCACCTACCGCAACGCGGCGCAGGTGCTGAAGGACGCGGGGCTCGACGGCGTCGAGCTGCACTCGGCCAACGGCTACCTGCTCGAGCAGTTCATCCGCGATTCGGTGAACCGCCGCGACGACGAGTACGGCGGCAGCGTGCAGAACCGCATCCGCCTCACGCTCGAGTGCATCGACGCGGCCATCGAGGTGTTCGGCGCCGACCGCGTCGGCATCCGGCTGTCGCCCGTCACCGACGCCAACAGCTGCCCGCAGGACTCGAACCCCCAGGCCACCTACATGGCGCTGGTCGAAGCGCTCGATGCGCGTCGCATCGCCTTCATCCACTTCATCGAGGGCAACACCGGCGTCGAGCGCCATGCGCGCGGCTTCGACTTCGGCGCGGCGCGCCGTGCGTTCCGCGGCACCTACATCGCGAACAACAAGTACTCGCGGCAGATGGGGATCGACGCGGTCGCCTCGGGCGCGGCCGACGCGGTCGCCTTCGGCGTGCCCTACATCTCCAACCCCGACCTCGCGCAGCGGCTCGCGCTCGACGCGCCGCTGGCGCCCGCGAACACGAAGACGTTCTACGGGCCCGAGGCCGTCGGGTACACCGACTACCCGACGCTCGAGACCGCCTGAGCCGAGCGGCCGGGGCTAGCCCCCCAGCCCCGGTCGGGCGATCAGCGGGTCTTGCAGGAGAGCGGTGCGCTCAGCTCGCAGTAGGCCGCCGGCACCGGCAGCACGACGCACGGTCCGAGGGCGGCCCGCTGCTTGAGCTGCTCCGCCGACAGCGCCTGGTGATCGGTCGACAGCCGTCCCAGGGCGCCCTCGTCGGTGGCGCGGATCGAGTACGGCACGAAGGACGCCGGCCCGCCGCAGGCGAGCGCGCCCATCGGCAGCACGCGGCACTCGCCGTCGCTGCTGCAGGCCGCCGGACCGATCCGCGTCCGCACCTCGGCCTCGATGACGTCGATGCGCGCCTGCAGCGTGACGGCCTCGACCTTGTCGGACGAGCCGCCGCAGCCGGCGAGCGCACCGAGCCCCAGCACCGCGACACACGCGGCGAGCGAGCGCAGGCGCACGCCCGAGGCGGCGATGCGCGCTCCGCCGCGAGTCGCGCCGCGCGCGTTGTCCGCGGCGCCGATCACGCCGCCTCGGTCTCGCGCGAGGCGCGCTTGCGCTCGTGGTCCTTCAGGTAGCGCTTGCGCAGGCGGATCGACTTGGGCGTGATCTCGACCAGCTCGTCGTCGGCGATGAACTCCACCGCCTTCTCCAGCGTGAGCTGCATCGGCGGCGTCAGCACGATCGCGTCGTCCTTGCCCGAGGAGCGCACGTTGGTCAGCTTCTTCTCCTTGACCGGGTTCACGATGAGGTCGTTGTCCCGGGTGTGGATGCCGATGATCATGCCTTCGTACAGCTCCTCGCCGACCGAGACGAACATGCGGCCGCGGTCGTCGAGCTTCCACAGCGCGTAGGCCACTGCCGCGCCGTCGTCGCCGCTGATCAGCACGCCGTTGCGGCGGTCCTCGATCGGGCCGGCCATCGGCGCGTACTCGTCGAACACGTGGCTCATGATGCCGGTGCCGCGGGTGATGTTCAGGAACTCGGAATGGAAGCCGATCAGGCCACGCGCCGGCACCCGGTAGTCGAGCCGCACGCGGCCCTTGCCGTCCGGCTCCATGTTGGTCATGTCGGCGCGGCGCGTGCCCAGGTACTCCATGACGGCGCCCTGGTGGGTGTCCTCGACGTCCATCGCGAGCGTCTCGAACGGCTCTTCCTTGACGCCGGTCTCGGGGTTGATCCGGACCTTGGGCTTGGGACGCGAGACAGCCATCTCGTAACCCTCGCGGCGCATGTTCTCCAGCAGGATCGGCAGGTGCAGCTCGCCGCGGCCCGACACCACGAAGGTGTCGCTGTCGGAGGGGAACTCCACGCGCAGTGCGACGTTCGACTGCAGCTCGCGCTCGAGGCGGTCGCGGATCTGGCGGCTGGTGACGTACTTGCCCTCGCGGCCGGCCAGCGGCGAGGTGTTGACCATGAACTCCATGGTCAGCGTCGGCTCGTCGACCTTCAGCAGCGGCAGCGCGTCCGGCGCGTCGACCGCGCAGATGGTCGCGCCGATGTCGAGCCCGTCGACGCCGGTGACCGCGACGATGTCGCCGGCCTCCGCCCCGTCCATCGGGATGCGCTCGAGGCCCTTGTAGCGCAGCACCTGGTTGACCTTGCTCACGACCGGCTTGGAGTCCGGGCCGTGCAGCGTCTGCACCTGCATGCCCGCCGTCACGCGGCCGCGGTTGATGCGGCCCACGCCGATCCGGCCGACGTAGCTGCTCCAGTCGATCGACAGGATCTGCATCTGCAGCGGGCCGTCGGCGTCGTCGGCACGCTGCGGCACGTGCTTGAGGATGGCGTCGTAGAGCGCGCGCATCGTGCCCTGCGGCATGCCGTTCTCGGCCCGCGGCAGCGCCTCCATCTCCTCGATCTCGTTGACCGCGAAGCCGGCGAGCGCCGAGCAGTAGACGATCGGGAAGTCCATCTGCTCGGCGGTGGCGCCGAGCTTGTCGAACAGCTCGAAGACCTGGTCGATCACCCAGTGCGGGCGCGAGCCGGGCCGGTCGATCTTGTTGACCACCAGGATGGGCTTGAGGCCCAGGGCCAGCGCCTTGCGGGTGACGAAGCGGGTCTGCGGCATCGGGCCGTCGACCGCGTCGACCACCAGCAGCACGCAGTCGACCATCGACAGCGCGCGCTCGACCTCGCCGCCGAAGTCGGCGTGCCCGGGGGTGTCGACGATGTTGATGCGGGTGCCGTCGACCTCGATCGCGCAGTTCTTCGCGAGGATCGTGATGCCACGCTCCTTCTCGAGGTCGTTCGAGTCCATGATCCGCTCGGTCATCGCCTGGTGGGCGCGGAAGGTGCCGGACTGACGCAGCAGCTGGTCGACCAGCGTGGTCTTGCCGTGGTCGACGTGGGCGATGATCGCGATGTTGCGGATGGCTTGCATGGGAGGAGTCCTGATGCTCTATGTGTTCGTACGGTCGCGGGACACGGTGGCCAGCACGCGCTGGGGCGCGAGCAGGCCGGGCGGTGCAAAATCGGCGATGCCCAGCAGGCAGTCGCCACGGTAGACGCGCACCGGCCCCGCGGGCGCACGCGACAACGGGGCACGGTCGGCATGATCCAGCACGATTCGTTGCCCCATGATGAAACGGTCGGCCAGCGCGTCCCCCAGCCCGACGCGCGGCAGGCCGGCGACGAGGGTGTCCAGGGGCTGCAGCCAGTCCGTGCGGGCGGACGGCTCGGCCGCCTCCAGCGTATCGAGCGCCACCGCCTGCGCGAGGTCGAGCGTGCCGACCCGGGTGCGGCGCAGCGCCACGAGGTGGGCGCCGCAGCCGAGCCGCTCGCCGATGTCCTGCGCGAGCGTGCGGATGTAGGTGCCCTTCGAGACGCGCGCCCGGAAGGTCGCGAGCGGCCGCGCGGCGTCGCTGCGGTCGACGGCGAGCAGCGCGATCTCGTGGACCGTGACCGGGCGCGCATCGCGCTCCAGCGTCACGCCCTCGCGCGCGTAGGCGTAGAGCGGCCGGCCGTCGCGCTTGAGCGCCGAGTGCATCGGCGGCACCTGCGCGATCTCGCCGGCGAAGGCGCTGCAGGCCGCTGCGATCGACGCGTCGTCGCTGGTCACCTCGCGCTCGGCGGTGACCGCGCCCTCGGCGTCGCCGCTGTCGGTCGACACGCCCAGGCACATGGTCGCCTCGTAGGTCTTGTCGGCGTCGAGCAGGTCGTGCAGGAACTTGGTCGCTTCGCCGAAGGCGATCGGCAGCAGCCCCGTCGCCATCGGATCGAGCGTGCCGCCGTGGCCGCCCTTGGCCGCCGAAAAGGCCCGGCGTGCGCGCTGCAGCGCGTCGTTCGAGCTCGGGCCGCGCGGCTTGTCGAGCAACAGCACGCCGTCCACGCGCTGCCACGCGCGACGCGCGCGCGGTGCCTCGGTGCGCAGGACGGTGTCGTTCACCCGGGACTCCGCGTCAATCGGCCGGACGCGTCGCGTCGCGCGCGCCGTCGTCGGTCGAGGCCGCTGTCACCGGATCGAGGCCGTCGTCGGCGGCCCGCACCGAGTTCGCCTCGTCGATCAGACGCGACATGCCCACCCCGTGCTCGACCGAGCGGTCGTGCACGAAGCGCAGCTGCGGATTGGTGTGGATGCGCACGCGCCGGCCCATCTGCGAACGCATGAAGCCCGCGCTGCGGCGCAGGCCCTCGAGCGTGCGCTCGATGGTCTCGTCGTCGCTCGGCATCACCGTGAAGTGGATCGTCGCGTACGCGTAGTCGGCCGTGATCTCGACCGAGGTCAGCGTCACCATGCCGATGCGCGGATCCTTGACCTCGCGGGCGATCAGCTGCGCGAGTTCCTGGTGGATCTGCTCGGCGACCCGGGTCCTGCGGTCGCCGCCGCTCTTCGAATGCTTGTTCATGCCGTTGCCGTCCGTCGTGCGTGCCGGGTGAACTCGGGCGCCGCCGGCCGGAGGCGGCCCGCGATCGCGCGGGCC
>JAIYAG010000248.1 GCA_027489195.1 Burkholderiales bacterium
CGCAGCTCGTCGTGCTCGAGCGGCTCGCGCCCGGGCGGCCTGCGACCCTGCACCTGCGAGCCCGGATCGACCTGAACGAGGGCCGGCTGCAGGCCGCCCGCGACGGCGCGCAGCGCATCCTCGCGACCAACCCGGACTTCCTGCCGGCGGTGGCACTCGCCGCCACGGTCGCGCTGCGCGAAGGCGCGCTCGAGCAGGCCGAGCGCTATGCCCACCAGCTGCTCGACGAGGCGCCCGGCTCGGTGCAGGGCGCGCGCCTGCTGGCGGCCACGCAGCTGCGCCGCGACGAGCCCGCCCGCGCACGCGCGACGGCCGACGCGGCGCTCGCCCGCGGCGTGCGCGACGCGCCCCTGCTAGGCATCGCCGGCGAGGCGGCGCTGCGCACCGGGGACCTGGCCGCCGCCACCACCTACTTCGAGCAGGCCAGCCGGATCGATCCCGACGATCCGTCACGACTCACCGGCCTGGGTCTGGCTCGACTGGGCGCCGGCCAGCAGGCCGCCGGCTTCGAGGCCCTCGAGCAGGCCGCGGAGCGCGACCGGAGCTCGACCCGCGCCGACCTCGCGCTGGTCACCGCACGGCTGCGCGCCGGACAGTTCGACCGTGCGCTGGCAGCGGTCGAACGGATGATCGCGAAGGAGCCCGGCGCGCCGCTCGGCCACAACCTGCGCGGCACGGTGCTGCTCGGGCGCGGCGACGTGGCCGGCGCGCGCGCGGCGTTCGACCGTGCGCTCGCACTCGACCCCGCCTTCTTCGCGGCAGCGGCCAACCAGGCGCAGCTCGACCTGCGCGAGGGCCGCCCCGAGCAGGCCCGCCTGCGCTTCGAGGCGGTGCTGCAGAAGGACCCGCGCAACGTCGCCGCGCTCGGCGCCCTCGCGAGGATCGCGACCCAGGCCGGCCGCCACGACGAGGCCTCGGCGCTGCTGCAGCGGGCGAACACGGCCGACCCGACAGCGCTCGAACCCGCGCTCGCGCTCGCGTCCGAGCGGCTCAAGGCCGGCCGGCCCGCGCAGGCGCTCGCGCCGCTGCAGGCCGCCGCCGTGCGCCACGGCGCCGACCCGCGGCTGCTCGACCTGATGGCGGAGGCCCTGCTGCGCTCCGACCAGGCACAGCAGGCGCTCGACGTCCTGGAGCGTCACCTTCGCCTCGAGCCCCGATCGGCTGCGCTGCAGGCGCAGGTCGGCGCGGTACGGGCCGTCGCGGGCGACGTGGAGGGCGCGATCGCCGCACTGAGGCTCTCCGGCGAGCTCGACCCGGACGCCGCGACGCGGCTGACGGCGCGCGTGGTCGCCACCCTGGGCACGACTCGACGCGACGACACCGAGCGCATGGCACGTCTGCTGCGCAAGCAGGCGCCGACGAATCCGATCGGCGCGGCGCTCGAGGCCGACCTGGCCGCGGCCGAGCGGCGCTGGCCCGACGCGGCCGCGGCCTGGCGCGACGCGATCGCGATCCGTCGCACCGCCTGGCTGACCGCCCGGCTGCACGGCGCGCTGCGCGACGCCGGTCGGGCCGACGAGGCTGCGGCCGCGCTGCGCGAGGGCCTGAAGGCGCTGCCCGGAAACACCGAGCTGGCCACCTACGCCGCCTCGGCCGAGACGCTCGCCCGACGCTGAGGGGTCGCGCGCCGGCGCGAAGCGGTCGGCCACGCTCGAGCTGGCCGCAGGCCGGCCTCGAAGCGGCCTGCGATCCGACGAATCGTTCCTTCTCGGCGACGAACGGTCGCCCTACAATCGCCGCACCCTGGCTGAAGCGTTTCCCGGCACGATGGTCTCCGACCTCACCGGCACGCGACGCGCACGCGTCCGCGTGCGGCGCGTCCCCCGCTGTCTCGCGCATCTCCCGCTGTGCCTCGCGCTGGCGGCGGGCGGCGCCTGGGCGGCCGACGGCGACGACGCCGCGGGCGTGCCGCCGAACGGGCTCTCGCCGCAGGGCGCGGCCGCGCCGTTCGCCGCAGTCACCCCCGACGCGGGCACGCCCGCACCCACCCCCGCTCCCACGGCGGCACCGCCCCTGTCGGAGGCCGTTCGACTCACCGAGCTGGGCAAGTACTTCGATCTCTCCGAGCCGCCCTCGCAGGACCTCGACAAGGCCCGCGACCTGTACTGCCGCGCCGCTGCGCTCGGGCATCCCGAGGCGGTGCAGCGGCTCGGCTGGCTCTACTTCAAGGGCCGCGGCGTGGCCGCGGACGAGGCCGTGGCGGCCACGCTCTTCAAGTGGGCCGGGGCCCTCGGCGATGTCCGCGCCGCGGGTGCCTCGCGCGCGGTCGGCTCGCTGCCGGAGGTGCCGGCGCCCTGCCTGTCGCGGCTCGGCGTGACCTCGCTCGATGCGCTGCGGGCACGCCAGCGCGCCGCGACGCCCACCGCCCGGCCCGTGCCTTCCGCCGTCATCGAGCAGCCGGTGCAGTTCCGCACGACACCGGCACCCGCCGAGCAGCGTCGCATCGTCGGCATGGTCCTGCAGCACGCCCGCGCCTTCCACCTCGATCCGCGCCTGGTGCTCGCGATCGTGCGTGCCGAGTCGAACTTCGACGCCGCGGCGCTGTCGCCCAAGAACGCGCAGGGCCTCATGCAGCTGATCCCCGACACGGCGCGGCGCTTCTCGGTGGAGAACGCGTTCGACCCGATGGAGAACCTCAAGGGCGGCATGGCCTACGTGCGCTGGCTGCTCGCGTACTACCGCGGCGACGTGACCCTGGCGCTGGCCGCCTACCACTCCGGCGAGGGCGCGGTCGACCGCTTTCGCGGCGTGCCGCCCTACGCCGAAACACTCTCCTACGTTCAGCGCATCCGCGCCTTCTATCCCTTCGACCGGCATCCGTACGACACCCGCGCGCTCGCCGCGGGCGAGCGCTCCTGGATCGTGAACGACGTCGCGGCATCGAGTGGCGCGGGCGCCACGGTCACGACACGTTCCCGGTGAACTAGTACCGCGCCCGTCGGACCCAACCGTCCGACAATCCTCGACGAGCGGGCACCCCCTACCGATTGACGTACCGTGAGCCGGCGAACTCGTCGGTTCGAGGGCGTCTTGCGCCCGCCGCGTTGGGAGTACCAGGATGTCGCTGCGTCAATTCAGCCTCGCGCTCGTCGCGACGGCGGCCCTTCTCTCGGGCTGCGCGTCGGGCAGCCTGCCGCCCGCACCACAGAAGGCCGCCAGTGCCGGCTACCGGTATCAGATCGGACCGGGCGACCAGCTCGAGATCAGCGTCTGGCGCAACCCGGAGCTGTCCGCGAAGGTACCGGTGCGCCCGGACGGCAAGATCACCACGCCGCTGATCGAGGACCTCCAGGCGGTCGGCAAGAACCCCGCCGACCTGGCCCGCGAGATCGAGGCGCGCCTGGCCAAGTACATCCGCGATCCGTCGGTCACGGTGCTGCATGCCTCGGGC
>JAIYAG010000581.1 GCA_027489195.1 Burkholderiales bacterium
CCGACCGAGAGCGAACCGCTGGCGGAACTGGACCGCTTCATCGCCGCGATGCTTGCCATCCGCGCCGAGATCGCGCAGGTGGAAGCAGGCGTCTGGCCGCAGGACGACAACCCGCTGAAGAACGCGCCGCACACCGCGGCATCGTTGCTGAAGGCCGACTGGCAGCACCCCTACACGCGCGAGGAAGCAGCCTACCCCGTGCTGGCCTTGCGGCGGCAGAAGTACTGGGCGCCGGTGGGCCGCGTGGACAACGTCTGGGGCGACCGCAACCTCAGCTGCAGTTGCCCGCCGCTGAGCGCGTACGAGGACTGAGCCATGGCAGTGTCGGTCTTCGACCTGTTCAAGATCGGCATCGGCCCGAGCAGCAGCCACACCGTGGGCCCCATGCGCGCGGCGCGGCTCTTCGTGCGCCACCTGCAGCACGACGGCCTGCTGGCGCGCACGGCGCGCGTGCAGAGCCACCTCTACGGTTCGCTGGGCGCCACCGGCAAGGGCCATGGCACCGACAAGGCCGTGCTGCTGGGCCTGGCCGGGCACGAGCCCGACACCGTGGACGTGGACACCGTGCCGGCCATGCTGGCGGGCATCCGCCAGACGGCACGCCTGGCGCTGCTGGGCGCACACGACGTCGCCTTCAACGAGAAGGACGACCTGAAGTTCTGGCGCCGCGAAACCTTGCCTTTCCATGCCAACGGCATGCGCTTCATCGCCTTCGACGCGGCAGGCACCGAGCTGTCCAACCGCACCTGGTATTCGGTGGGCGGCGGCTTCGTGGTCAGCGAGGAAGTGGCGGCCGACGGCGCGCGCCAGAAGGTCATCGCGCCGGACACCACCGTGCTGCCGCTGCCCTTTCACAGCGGCGACGAACTGCTCGTGCGCTGCCGCGAGATCGGCGGGCCCATCGCCGAAGTAATGCGCCGCAACGAAAGGCACTGGCGCAACGACGCCGAGATCGACGCCGGCCTGCTGCGCATCTGGGACGTGATGCAGGCCTGCGTGAAGCGCGGCTGCGCCACCGACGGCGTGCTGCCCGGCGGCTTCAAGGTGCGCAGGCGCGCGGCGCCGCTGTACCGCGACCTCATTGCCAACCCCGAAGCTGCCCTGCGCGACCCGCTGCAGGTGATGGACTGGGTGAACCTGTACGCCCTGGCCGTCAACGAAGAGAACGCGGCCGGCGGCCGCGTCGTCACCGCGCCCACCAACGGCGAAGCGGGCATCGTTCCGGCCGTGCTTCACTACTACGCCCGCTTCGTGCACCACAGCACGCAGGCCGGGGTGGTCGACTTCCTGCTGACGGCTGCCGCCATCGGCCTGCTCTACAAGGAAAACGCCAGCATCAGCGGCGCAGAAGTGGGCTGCCAGGGCGAGGTCGGCGTAGCCTGCAGCATGGCCGCAGGCGCCTTGTGCGCGGTGATGGGCGGCACGCCCGAGCAGGTGGAGAACGCCGCCGAGATCGGCATGGAACACCACCTGGGCCTGACCTGCGACCCCGTGGGCGGGCTGGTGCAGATTCCCTGCATCGAACGCAACGCGATTGCCAGCGTGAAAGCCATCAACGCCGCCCGCATGGCGCTGCGCGGCGACGGCACGCACTTCGTCAGCCTGGACAAGGTGATCAAGACTATGCGCGAGACCGGCGCGGACATGATGACCAAGTACAAGGAAACCGCCCGCGGCGGGCTGGCCGTCAACATCGTCGAGTGCTGACGCAGGCAAAGGCCGGCTTGGCCTGACGGGCCCGGGCGCCTCAAGCCTGGCGCCGGCAGGCCGATAGCCCGAGGGTAAGGGGCGCGTCCGCGCCCTGCCCCCGCCGCGCTGCCCTTGTCTCCCCCTAGCCTGCTGCAGCGCCTGAAGCTGCGCCACAAGATTGCCGCTCTGGGCGTGGTGGGCATGGGCCTGCTCGTGTTGCCCCTGGTGCAGTGGTTTCACTTCCAGGGCCTGGAACTGCAGTGGGCCATGGCCGAACGCGAACGTGCCGAACCGGCCCTGCTGGCGGTGAACCTGCAGCGCGCCCTGGTCGACCACGCCCTGGCCGCCAGCCAGGTGCTGAACGGCCAACGCCAGCTGGACGGACTGCGCCGCAGCCACCAGGCCACGGTCGACGCGCGGCTGGCCGTGCTGGCACACCACCTGGAACAAGGCCCCCACCGGCCGGCCCAGCGTGAAGTGCAGGCCATGCGCGGCGACTGGCTGGACCTGGTGCAGCGCGTGGTCACGCGGCGCTGCACGGTGCGCGAAAGCGAACAGGGCCACCGGCTGCTGGTGGAACAGACCCTGCAGGTGATCGACATCGTCAGCACTGCGGCCTCGGCGCCGGCCCCGGCCGGCATGGCCACCGACGCCCGGCTGGCCGCCCTGCAGAGCGATCTGCCGCGCGCCCTGGCGCGCACGCTGGCGCTGGCTGCGGCGGATGGGCTTTCGCCCACGGCAGCGCGGACCACTGCCGCCCAGGCGGTGGCGCTGGCCATCGGCACGCAGCTGGACGCGGCGCGGCAGGCACAGGGGCGCCGTGTCGCCTGGCACCAGGCGCAGCGCGCGCTGGCCGGCGGCGGGCTGCTGATGCTGGTGCTCGGCATCGCGGGTGGGCTGGCATGGCTGCGACGGAGCTTGGTGCTGGCGGGGCGCGCCCGCGGGCAGGCCGCGGATACGTCCCTGGCCGCCCCACCGACCGACCGCGCCACATCGGTGCCAGGGCCCACCGGCGCGCCTGCCAGCGACGGTCAGCAAGCCGGGCGCAGGGCCCAGGCCAGCCTGCTGCAAAGGCTGCGCGGCAACAGCCAGCGTCAGGCCCCGCCAACCCGTCCCGCCATGGACGAACCCACCCAGCCGCAAGACCTCTGAACGGGGCGGGCGCCTCAGTCGCGTAGGAACAGGGTCATCAGCGGGTCTGGGCCCTGCTGGCGGCTCCAGTGGCCGTGCACCTGGGGGTCGAAGCTGGCGTCGGGGGGCAGCACGTCGGCTGAATAGAAGTGCTGGCCGGGGCCGAAGACGCGCGAGCTGCCGTCTTGCAGGCCGATCTCCATCTGCCCCTGCAGGATGAACACCCATTGCGGTGCGCCCGTGCAATGGAAGTCACTGCGAAAACCCACCGGCGACCAGCGCAACTGCCAGCCGCTGCTGGGCGCCAGCGGCGACAACAGGGCCTGGGGCTGGCCTTCGGTCAGCAGCACGGCGTCTTCACGGAAGCGGGCGCGGCCGTCGGTGTC
Organism: Burkholderiales bacterium; assembly: GCA_027489195.1. GTDB lineage: Bacteria > Pseudomonadota > Gammaproteobacteria > Burkholderiales > Burkholderiaceae_E > UBA4615. The sequence goes on from JAIYAG010000581.1 coordinate 3,207, forward strand.
GGTGAACAGCACGGTCTTTTTGATCTGGGTCATGGCAGTGTGGCCGGCAAGGCGCGGGCGTTGCAAAGCCTGCATTGTCGGCAGCGCAGGCTGCGAGAATTCCCACGCCCCTGCCCTGAACGGAAAACGACCGATGAAACTGATGCGTCACGGCCCACCGGGCCAGGAACGCCCGGCCCTGCTGGACGCCGAGGGCGTGTTGCGCGACCTCACAGGCGTGATCGGCGACCTGCGCGCCGAACAGCTGACCCCTGCCGGGCTGGCTGCACTGCGCCGGCTGGACCCGGCCCAGCTACCGCGCGTGGCCCAGCCCGGCCGCATCGGCCTGCCCTGGGCCGGCTGCGGCAAGTTCGTCGCCATCGGGCTGAACTACGCCGACCACGCTGCCGAAGCCAGCCTGCCGGTGCCACTGGAACCCGTCATCTTCATGAAGGCCACCAGCTGCATGGTGGGCGCGCACGACGATGTGGTGCTGCCGCAGGGCAGCCGCAAGAGCGACTGGGAAGTCGAACTGGGCGTGGTGATCGGCAGCCGGGCGCGCTATGTCGACGAGGCCAGCGCGCTGCAGCACGTGGCGGGCTATTGCGTCGTCAACGACCTTTCGGAACGCGAATACCAGCTGGAACGCGGCGGTACGTGGGACAAGGGCAAGAGCTGCGACACCTTCGGCCCGGTAGGCCCCTGGCTGGTGACGGCCGACGAAGTGCCCGACCCGCAGGCCCTGGACCTGTGGCTGGACGTGAACGGCCGCCGCTTCCAGACCGGCAGCACCCGCACCATGGTGTTTGGCGTGGCTGCGCTGGTGGCCTATGTCAGCCGCTTCATGACACTTAACCCCGGCGATCTGATCATCACCGGCACCCCGCCGGGCGTGGGCCTGGGCGTGAAGCCGCAGCCGGTGTTCCTGCAGCCGGGCGACCTGATGCAGCTGGGCATCAGCGGCCTGGGCGAACAGCGGCAGCGCGTGCACGCCTGGGACGCGGCCCGGCTGGGCGACTGATGCCGCAGGCCGCCACGGGCAGCGCCAGGCTGCAGCGCATCAGCCTGGCTGAACTGCAGGCCCTGGCGCTGGGCCAGCTGCCCGCGCCAAGGCTCGACGCTGCAGCCGTCGCAGCAGACGACAGCGAAGAGGCCTACCCGCCGGCCTTCGTGGCCCAGCGCGCCATGGCCCTGCAACAGGCACCCGGGGCCAGTGCGTGGGCTGGGGCCTTGTTCTGGGTGCTGGCCGGTGACCACATTGTGGGTAGCTGTGGCTTCAAGGACGCAGCCCTGGGCGGCTGGGTCGAGATTGGCTACGGCATCGCCCCGGCCAGCCGCCGCCGCGGGCTGGGCACGCAGGCAGTGCGCGCGCTGTGCCGGCTGGCATTTGACTCTGCCGGCATTCAGCAGGTGCGGGCCTGCATCGCGCCGGGTAACCTGGCATCGGCAGCGCTGGCGCGCCGGCTGGGCTTTGTGCAAGGGCCGATGGTGCTGGAACAGGACGGCAGCAGCGTGCACATCTGGGCGCTGGCCAGCGTCGACCTGGCTTGATCCGGCACCCCTGCGGCCGAAGACCCCCATGAGTTCAGCCAAGGAGGAAGCATCGATGCGCCAAGACCTGCAGGCCCTGGAACAACGCTGGGGCCTGGCATTGCAAAGCGCGGGCTTCGGTGTCTGGGACCTGGACGTGCCCAACCACCGCGTTCACTATTCCCCGCAGTGGAAAGACATGCTCGGTTACGGCCAGGTGGACGAAGCCGACAGCACCGCCACCTGGCGCGAAAGGGTGCACCCCCACGACCTGCCGGCCATGCTGGCCGCCCTGGGGCGGCACCAGCGCGGCGAGACGCCGGCTTACGACTGCGAATTCCGCTTGCGTGCAGCCAGCGGCCGTTGGCATTGGGTGATCTCACGCGGGCGCGTGGTGGCGCGCGACGCCCAGGGCCGGGCCGAACGCATGGTGGGCACGCTGACCGATGTCAGCGACCGCCGCGAAGCCGAGCTGATGCGCGTCGACCGTGACCGCCTGGCTGCCGCCAGCCAGGCCAAGACCGAATTCCTGTCGCGCATGAGCCATGAACTGCGCACCCCGCTGAACGCCGTACTGGGCTTTGCGCAGCTGCTGAACCAGCCCGCGCTGGACCTGTCGGCCGAAGAGCGGCGCCAATACGCAGCCCGCATCGAACAGGCGGGCTGGCAGCTGCTGCGCCTGGTGAACGACGCGCTGGACCTGTCAGACCTGGACAGCGGCCGCATGCCCCTGGACCTGCGCAGCCTGGCTCTTCACGACGTACTGCAGACCGCGCTGCAGGCGATGGCCGGGCTGGCAGCCGAACGCGGCCTGGCACTGGCCCCGCCGCAGGTACCCGAAGGCGCATGCGTGCTGGCCGACGCACAGCGGCTGCAGCTGGCGCTGCAGCGCGTGCTGGCCCACAGCCTGCGCCACAGCCCAGTGGGCGTGGCCTGGCAGGTGCAGGTGGACCGCGCCGCCAACGGGCACTGGCACATCGACATCGGGTACCAGGCCGCGGCTGGCGCGCCTGACGCCAGCGCTGCAGCCGGCGCGATGCCTGGCGCAGCGCCCGGACCTGACGAGCCCGTGCCCGCCAGCGCTGCGCCGTACCCGGTCTTCGAGCCCTTCCTGCCGCCCACGCCAGCCTTCGGCACCACCGACACCCGCAACAGCAGCGGCCTGGGCCCGGCGCTGGCGCATTCGCTGCTGCAGGCCATGGGCGGCAGCGCCCAGGTGCGGCGGGTGGCGGGGCAGGCAGTGGGCTACCGGCTGGGGCTGCCGGCGGCCTGACGTCACCTTCGCCGCACTTTCGCGGCACCTTCGCGGCACCTTCCTACAGCGCCCCCCGCCCGGGGCCGACAAGGCAGCAGCGCCAGCAGCCCCAGGCTCGCGACATGCATGCCCACACCCCAACCCGCGCGCTGGCAGCCGCGCTGCGCAGCGCCGTGGTCGGCTTCTTCGACCACCAGGCCCCCACGCGCGGTGCCGCCATCGCCTACTACACGCTGTTCTCGATGGCGCCCATGCTGCTGATCGCCATTGCGGTGGCGGGTGCGGCCTTCGGCGAAGAAGCCGCGCGCGGCGAGATCTTTCGCCAGCTGGCTGGCCTGCTGGGCACCAGCGGCGCGCGCACGATCGAAGACCTGCTGGCCAGCGTGCAGATGAATCGCCAGGGCCTGCTGGGCAGCCTGGTAGGCCTGGGCCTGTTGCTGGTGGGCGCCACCACCGTGTTCGCTGAACTGCAGGGCGCGCTGGACGAAGTTTGGCGCGACGCGCGCGGGCGCGCCGGGCGCCCGGCGGCGGCGCCCTGGTGGTCGCTGTTGCGCGCGCGGCTACTGGCCTTCGGGCTGATCCTGGCCACCGGCTTTCTGCTCATCGTGTCGCTGCTGGTGGGGGCCGTGCTGGCCGCGCTGGGCCAGTGGTGGCAGGGCCAGGCCGCCGGCTGGCAGGCCGCCGCAGCGGCGCTGCACCTGCTGCTGTCCACGGGGCTTTCGGTCGCGCTGTTCGCGCTGATGTTCCGCTTCCTGCCCAGCGTGCACGTGCCCTGGCGGCATGTGTGGCTGGGCGCGGCGGTGACGGCGGCGCTGTTCGCGCTGGGCCGGCACGCCATCGGCTGGTACATCGGCACCGCCGGTATCGGCAGCGGCTTCGGCGCCGCCGGATCGCTGGTGGTGGTGCTGGTATGGGTCTACGGGTCGGCGCAGGTGTTCCTGTTCGGCGCCGAGATCACGCGTGCCGTGGCCGAACAGGCGCAGGCACAGGCGCAGGCGCAGGCACGGGCCCGGGCTGCGCCGGCACGCGCCTGAGCCGCCGGCGCCCGCTTCAGTCGCGGTCGGCGGGCATGGGCAGCGGCCCGGCCGAGCCGCCGGCCGACAGCTGCGCAGCCGGCGGCTGGGCGGGCGCCGCCTGCGCTTTCGGCCGCCGCGCCAGGTAGCTGTACAGCACCGGCACCACCACCAGGGTGAGCAAGGTGCTGGTGATGACGCCGCCGATGATGGCGCGGCCCATCGGCGCCTGGATCTCGCCGCCGTCGTTCAGTGCCAGCGCCAGCGGCAGCATGCCGAAGACCATGGCCAGCGTCGTCATCACGATCGGCCGCATGCGCGTCATGCCGGCCTGCAGCAGGGCTTCGGGCACGGTGGCAC
>JAIYAG010000219.1 GCA_027489195.1 Burkholderiales bacterium
GATCAGGAAGGTCGCGGCCAGGGTCGGCAGCGCCGAGCCGAAGTCGGTCGTCCACCTCGGCAGCAGGTGGAACAGCGCGACGCCGCCGAACCAGATGGCCACCGCGACCCATTCGACGCGGGCGCCGCCGACCCGGCCGGCGACGTCGCGCAGCCCGCCCAGCCGGCCGAGGATCACGCCGCACAGCGGCACGAACACCGACGACAGCAGCAGCAGGAACGGCTCGAGGCCGTGCATCGGCAGCATCAGCGCGAGCACCGTGCACAGCACCGCCAGCGCCATGCCCCAGCCCCGGATGCTGCGTCGCGGCGCGAGGCTGTGCGAGGCGACGGCGCCCGAGTAGACGTCGCCGTAGGCGTTGTCGAGCTCGTCGATCAGGATCAGGCCGAGCGCGATCAGGCCGCCCTGCGCGAGCAGCAGCGCGGTCACCAGGTCGGTCGTCGGCGCCGACCGCGCGACCAGCACGCCGAGCGTGTAGCACCAGGCGTTGGCGATCGCATAGCCGATCCAGGTGCCGGCGAGCGCGCCGCGCCCGTCGCGGCCGTGCCGCGAGAAGTCCGCCACCAGCGGCAGCCAGGAGATCGGCATCGCGATCACCAGGTCGACCGCGCCGAGCAGGCTCATGCCGCCGTCGCCGGGCCGCGCCCACAGCTCGTCCCAGCCCTTCATGGCCGCGAGGCCGGCGAACTGCCAGGTCAGCCAGGCGAGCGAGATCAGGACCAGCGGCAGGCCGAAGCGACTGACGAAGCGTCGCACCAGGGTGACCATCGAACCGTTGGCCAGCACGAGCAGGAGCGCGCCGAACGCCAGCGTCGCGACGATCGCCGCCGGTGGCAGCGACCACGGCGCGGCGATCTGGAGCGCATGCGCGGGTGCGGCGTCGGCAGTAGGGGCCGGCGCGATCCAGCCGAGGTCGCGCAGGATCGCGACCAGGCCGTCGCGCATCACCACCAGCTCGAAGGTGGTCCAGCCGATCAGCTGGACGATGTTCAGCACGATCGGCAGCCGGGCGAAGGCGCTGCCGTAGGTCGCGTGCATGAGGCCGGCGCTCGAGAGCCCGCTGTCGCAGCCGATCTTCGCGGTCCATGCGAGCAGGCCGGCGCCCAGGATCGAGCCGAAGACGATCGCGGCGAAGGCCTCGCGCGTGCCCATCGCGGGCACGAGGAAGGAGCCGACCTGGATGACCAGCAGGCCCACGCCGAGCGACAGCCACAGCGACGCGTGGTCGCGCAGGCCGAAGGGCCGCTCGGTGGCGGGAACGGGAACGAGCGCGGAATTCCGGACGACGGACGACATGGTTGCTTCCCTCCGCGAGGATGACCTCGATCAGGTTCGAGGGGACTCTCTCAGCCGTGTCGCGCAAGATCGCGCGCACGGCACCCCCAGCATTCGGCGGACCGGGCGGCCCGCGCGAGGGCGAGAGTGTACGGGAAGCCGGGCGGTGCGGCGGCGCGGCCGTTCCAGGGCGTGCCTCCGGCCCCGGGCCCGTCCTACACTGGGCACCCCCCGTGCCGGTGCCGCCCGCGATGAACCTGCTGCTGCTGTCGAACTCCCGGATGCCCGACGGGCGCTACCTCGTGCATGCGCTCGACGCGATCGCCGCGCTCGCGGCCGGCCGGCGCCGCGCGCTGTTCCTGCCCTTCGCGGGCGTGACCGTCGACTGGGATGCCTACACCGCGATCGTGCGCGAGGCGCTCGCGCCGATCGGCCTGGAGATCGAGGGCGCGCACCGCGTCGAGGATCCGCGCGCCGCGCTCGCCGCGACCGAGCTGCTGCTGGTGGGCGGCGGCAGCACCTTCCGGCTGCTCGCCGAATCGCGCCGGCGCGGCTGGCTCGATGCGATCCCGGGCGCGGTGCGCGCGGGCCTGCCCTACGCGGGCTGGAGCGCGGGCTCGGTGCTCGCCTGCCCGACGATCCGCACCACCAACGACATGCCGATCGTCGATCCGGGCGGGCTCGACGCGCTCGGCCTCGTGCCGGTCCAGCTCAACTGCCACTTCACCGATGCGATGCCGCCCGGCCACCAGGGCGAGACGCGCCGCCAGCGGATCGCCGAGTTCCAGGTGCTCGAGCCGGGCGAGACGGTGATCGGGCTGCCCGAAGGCGACTGGCTGACGGTGCGCGACGGCGCGATGGCGCTGCACGGGCCGTTCGACGCCTGGCTGTTCCGCGCGGGGCGCGAGGCGCTCGCGCTGCGGCCGGGGCCGCTGGCGCTCGGATGAGGCCACGCGCGCCCGCGCCGCGGCTCGACGAGTTCCGCACGCCGCGGCCGATCGCGGGCTGGCGCGTGGTGGCCACCGCGTTCTGGATGGCGGTGTTCGCCTGGGGGCTGGGCTTCTACTCGCTGTCGCTGTACGTGCACCGGCTCGGCGAGGCGGGCTGGTCGGGCACGCTGCTGTCGGCCGCGACCACCGGCTACTTCCTGCTCGGCGCGGCCGCGATCCAGGGCGTGGAGCGCGCGGCCGCGCGCTTCGGGCGACGGCGGGTCGCACTCGCCGGCGTGCTGCTGCTGGCGGGCGGGGTCGCCGCGCTGCCGCGTGCCGGCCACCCCGCGCTGCTGCTCGCCGCCTACGCCACGATGGCGCTCGGCTGGGCCGCGACCTCGGGCACCGCGATCAGCCATGTGATCGGCCAGTGGTTCGAGCAGCGCCGCGGGCTGGCGCTGAACCTCGCGCTGACAGGCGCGAGTGCCTCGGGCTTCCTGGTGATCCCGCCGATGGCCTGGGCGGTGGCGCACTGGGGTGTGGCCGACGGGCTGGCGGCCGTCGCCGCGGTGCTGGCGGTGGCGACGCTGGCGGCGGTGGCGTGGAACCTGCCGGAGCCGGCGGGGCGCGGGGCGGTGGGGGCGGATGCAGGGGGCGCCGATGCCGGGGGAGAGGCGGGCGGGGCGAGGGCGTCGCAGGGTCGGGCGGACTCGGCGGATTCGAAGGCCACGAACGCCACGAACGCCACGAACGCCACGAACCCCGCGCCGAGCCCGACAGCCGCCTTCGCCACCGAGCCTCTCGCCCGCGTCACCGCGCTGTTCGCGATCGGCTGGCTCGCGCAGGTGGCGTTCCTGTCGCAGCAGATGCCGCTGCTGGTGCCGAAGGTCGGCGTCGCGGCCGCGACCGCCGCGGTCGCGGCCACCACCGCGGCCTCGCTCGTCGGGCGGCTGCTGCTGGCGACGGTGATCGACCGCATCGACCACCGGCTCGCGACGGCCGCGAGCTACGCGGTGCAGGCGGTGGGCATGGTGCTGCTGCTGGCCTCGGACGCGCCGGCCGCGGTGCTGGTGGGCTGCTGCCTGTTCGGCCTGTCGGTGGGCAACGTGATCACGCTGCCGGCGATCTTCGCGCAGCGCGAGTTCGCGCCGGCGCGCTACGGCGCGGTGGTCAACCGGGTGTGGACGGTGGGGCAGACGCTGTTCGCGCTCGGCCCGATCGGCGCGGGCGCGCTGCTCGCGGCGACCGGCACGCCGGCCTGGACGATCGCGGCCTGCCTCGTGATGCAGGTCGTGGCGGCGGCGCTCTGCGCGGGGCCACGGCACCGCTCGTAGCGATGCCGGGCCTGCCGGCCTCGGCGCGGCTCAGCGCGCCAGCGGCAGCGCCGCGCCCATCGCGACGAACAGCGATCCGCAGACCCGGTTGAAGCGTCGCCCCTGGCGCGCGAGGAAGGGCCGCACGCGGTGCGCGAGCAGCGCGAGCGCGTACTCGACGACGATCTCGATCGCGACGAACACGAGCAGCAGCGCGGCGAGCTGCGGCAGCAGGTCCACGCCCGGGCGGATCAGCTGCGGCAGGAACGCGCCGTAGAAGAGCAGCGCCTTCGGGTTCGACACCGCGGTCAGCAGGCCCTGGCGGAACAGCACCGTCGCACGGCCGTCGGCCGCCGAGGAGGCCGCATCCAGGCGCGGCGGCGGCGCGCGCCAGAGCTGCACGCCGAGCCACACCAGGTAGGCGCCGCCTACCCACTTCAGCACCGTGAGCGCGTGCGACGAGGCCTGCAGCAGCGCGCCGATGCCGGCGAGCGACAGGCCGATCAGCAGCGAGAAGCCGAGCGCGCCGCCTGCGACCGTCCACAGCGTGCGGCGGTGACCGTGCAGCGCGCCGTGGGTGAGGACGAGGAAGCTGTTCGGGCCGGGGGTGACGGACAGGCCGATGGCGGCGATGCAGTAGACGAGCCAGTCGTGGGGGGTCAGGGGAGGGCTCCGGTAGGCGGCGGTGCCGGGGCGTCAGTGCCCGCGAGCGTCGTGGGCGCAGTCGAGCTCGAAGGCGAGCTCGGCGAGCGCCTTGTCGAAGGTCCAGAGTCGGGCGCCTGGCCGAAGCAGGACCGAAGCGAGCAGGGCCGCGTCCACGAGGCCGATGCCTCGGTCCCGGAGCGAGCGCCGCTCGATGAACGCGTCGAGCTCGGCGTCGGTGGCGACGGGCAAGGGTTCGAGCTGCGCCATGAGCGCCAGCGTCTGACGCCTGCGGGGCGGTGTCCCGAGCGAGACCTCGAGCCGGACCCAAGGGTGCATCGCGACCCGGCCCGCGAGCAGCAGTTCGCCGAGTCCGGTCGACGGATCGCGGAAATGCCGGACCCAGGTCGACGTGTCCGCGAGGATCATCCGGCCTTCCCGCGGGTGGCGCGACGACGCGGGACGTCCGCCATCCGGGGCGCCGTGCCCCCGAGCGCGGCGAGCCGACGGGCCGCCTGCTGCCTGACGAAGGCCTGGAGCGCTTCGCGGAACAGTGCCGAGCGAGGCATGGCCGGATCCGCGAGGGCCAGCGCCTGCTCGACCAGCTCGTCTTCGATGGTGACCGTGGTGCGCACGTGGATCCGCCTTGGATTGATGCAAGTAACCGCATCAGTCTGCATCAGTTCCGATGCAGCATCAAGACGCGCTCCGAAGCGGCACGCTCAGCGCGCCGGCCCCGGAATGTGCGAGCGCAGCACCGTCGCGATCCGCTCGGCCGGCGTGTTCGGCGGCAGGAAGCCGATCCAGCGGCCGTCGCGCCCGACCAGATGGATGAAGGACGAATGGTCGATGGTGTAGCGCAGCGCGCCCGGCACCGGCACCTTCTCCCAGTAGACGCGGTACGCGTCGGCCGCCTGCGCGACCGCCTGCGCGCCGCCGCCGAGCGCGACCCAGCGCGGATCGAAGGCCGCCGCGTACTGCGCGAGCAGCGCCCGCGTGTCGCGCGCCGGGTCGAGGGTCACGAAGACCGGCACGACCTGCTCGGCATCGGGACCGAGCGACTGCAGCGCCGCCGTGATGCGCGCGAGGTCGGTCGGGCAGACGTCGGGGCAGGTGGTGAAGCCGAAGTAGACGAGCATCAGCCGGCCGCGGAAGTCGGTGTCGCGGCGCACGCGGCCCTGAGCGTCGACGAGGCGGAACGGCCCGCCGATCGGCTCGCGCTGCCACATCACGACGTCCATCAGCTCGGCGGCCGAGCGGGTGCTGCGCTCGGGGGCGGCGGCGACGGGGGCGGCCGAGGCGGCAGGGGTCGCCGCCGACGCCTGCGTCGATGGGGCCGCCACGCCGGGCGCCGCGGACGCGCCCGCGCCGAGCGCCAGCAGCGCGGCGAGCGCGCGAATGCGCCGTATCCCTCGGCAGGTCACGCCCCCCACGCCCCTGGCGCCGTTCAAGCGTCGCCGAAGATCATCCGCGCCCCGGTGGTCGGCAGCAGCACCCGGTCGGGCATCTGCGCGCGCGCCTCCTGCACGAAGTTCAGCCCGCTGCAGTGCATCGGCACCAGCACGTCGGGGTTGAGCTTGCGGATCTCGCCGACGACCTGGGTCAGGTAGTCCCTGGGCGCCGGCCCGAGGTGGAAGCCGCCGACGATCGCGTGGACCTTGTCGACGCCGGAGACCTTTTGCGCCTGGCGCACCGAGTTCACGATGCCGACGTGACCGCAGGAGCTGATGACGACCAGCCCCTTGTCGCGCACGTGGTAGCAGGTCGCGTGTTCGTGCAGGTGCTCGTCGGGCACGGTCTTCCCGTTCATGTCGGCCGACAGGTAGCGCCCGGCGTCGCAGCCGGCGCCGGCCTTCTCGCCGAACTCGACATGGGTGTTCGGCAGCACGCGCTCGAGGCTCGTGCGCTCGATCGCCCCGGTGGTGAAGGCGTGGCCGGCGACGACCACCGGCCGCTCGGCGAGCACCGGCACGATCTTGCGGGCGGCGAGCTCGCGGCGGTCGAGCACGCCGAAGTCGGAGAACTGGCCGGGCGCGCCGTTGAAGCGGCGGCAGAAGTTGTCCTCGCCGCCGGCGACCAGGCGGATGTCTGGCTTGAGGGCCGCGCGGTGCCGGTCGAGGAAGCCGAGCAGGCCGCCGAAGTGGTCGTAGTGGCCGTGGCTGACCACCAGCGCGTCGAGCTTGGACGGGTCGACGCCGATCAGCTCCATGTTGTTCTGCAGGACCTCGGGCGTGTAGCCGAAGTCGAGCATCACCGTGCGGGCCTCGGCGTCTCGCTGGGACTCGAGCCACAGCGACAGGCCCCACTCGTTGTGCAGCGAGCGGCGGAAATCGCGGCGCGGCGGCGCCGGGGCATAGCGCACGCCGGCCACGATGCCGGGGCGGAAGAACAGGTCGTAGCTGCTGTCGACGAGCACGCGGATCGACAGCTCGTCGACGACCGGCACCGCCAGCGTGGCCGCCCGGACGGGGCGCGGCGAGGACAGCGGGGCGGCCGCGGCGAGTGCTGCAATGCCGGCGCTGCCCCTGACGAATCGGCGTCGGTCGATGCGGTGGGTCATGCGGCGCGCCTCGTGCGGGTGGGGAGGTCGATGGTAGGCGCGGCGGATCGGGCCGCCAAGCGACGCATCGAGGGGATGCTCATGCCGTGGCGGCACCACCCGCCTCGAAGAAATCCACGATCCGCGAGATCTGCCCGCGCATCATCTCGCGCCCGCGCACCGTGCGGCAGCCGCAGGCTTCGGCGTGCGCGAGCAGCGGCGTGCGCTCGGGCATCACGATCGCGTCGAAGACCACGAGCGAGGCGGGCAGCCGCGGCACCTCGAACGGCAGGCGCGCGTCGTCGAGCATGCCGACGGGCGTCGCGTTGAGCAGCAGGTCCATGCCATCGACGACCGGCGCGCCGACCACCACCTCGGTCTGCGGACTCGCCGCGCGCAGCATCGCTGCCGTGCGCTCGCAGCGCGCCGCGTCGAGGTCGAAGATCCGCAGCAGCGCGGGCCGCTGCGCGGCGAGCGCCGCGGCGATCGCGGTGCCCGCGCCGCCCAGGCCGACCAGCATCGCGCGCGCGCCGGTCAGCATCACGCCCGCCCGGCGCAGCGCCTCGACGCAGCCCAGCCCGTCGAAGATCTCGCCGTGCCAGCGGCCGTCGGCGCCGCGCGCCAGCGCGTTGATCGCGCCGATCGCGCGGGCCTGCGGCCCCAGGGTGGCGGCGAGCGCGCACGCCCGCTGCTTGAACGGGATGGTGAACACCAGGCCGTCGAGGTTCGCGACACGCATCAGGTTCGGCAGCACCCGGTCGAACTCGGCCTCGGGCACGTGGATCGGCACCAGCACCGCGTCGAGCCCGCGCCGCTGGAGCTCCCAGGTGACCATCTCCGGCGAGCGCACCTGCACGATCGGGTCGCCGACAATTCCATACAGTCGTGTCCGGCCGTTGACGAAGGCCACCTGGTCGGTCGATGCTGCGTTCATTCCTGCTCCCGTCCCGATCCCGTGAAAGCCGCCACCTTACCCCGACGCCGCCGCCGCCGCGGCCCGTGCGATGCCTGAGCTGCAGGGGCGGGGCGTTGTGCTCACCGGCGCGGCCTCCGGCATCGGCGAGGCGCTCGCGCATGGGCTGGCCGGGCGCGGCGCGAAGCTGCTGATCGCCGACCTCGACGCGAGCCGTCTCGCGGCGGTGACCGACGCGCTGCGCGCACAGGGCGCGAGCGTCGAGGCGATGGCCTGCGACGTCGCCGACCCCGCCACCGTGCCCGCGCTCGCCGAGCGCGCGATCGCGCTGTGGGGCGGCGCGGACATCGTCGTCAACAACGCGGGCGTCGCCCTGGTCGGCCCGGTGGAGACCCTGCCCGAGGCCGACGCGCGCTGGCTGATGGACATCAACTTCTGGGGCGTGGTGCGCGGCTGCCGCGCGTTCGTGCCGCAGCTGCGCGGGCGGGAGGCCGCGACGCTGGTGAACATCTCGAGCGTGTTCGCCTTCGTCGCGCCGCCCACGCAGTCGATGTACGCCGCGTCGAAGGCCGCGGTGCGCGCGTTCTCGGACGTGCTGCGCGAGGAGCTGCGCGACTCGGGCATCCGCGTGCTGACAGTGCATCCGGGCGGCATCCGCACGCGGATCGTCGAGTCCGCGCGGGTGGTCGACCTGTCGGTCGCGGCCGACTCGAAGGCGGCGCTCGACGCGCAGTTCAGGCGGACCGCGCGGACCACGTCGCAGCAGGCGGCGGCCGCGATCGTGCGCGCGATCGAGCGCGGCGACACCCGGCTGCTGATCGGCGTCGACGCCCGCCTGGGCGACTGGATGTTCCGCCTGGCGCCGGCTCGCGCCGGCCAGTGGTTCGCGGCGCTCGCCAAGCGCGCGGCGGGTCGGGCGGACCGGTGAGCCCGGGGCGTCGCCGCCCGCTCGGTCGTCGGCTCGCGGTCGGTGCGGCGGTGCTCGGGCTGGGCGTGGTGCTGGGCCTCGCGAGTGCCTGGGCGGTGCTGCGGCGCGCCGACGGGTTCGGCAGCGGTGCGGGACCGTGGCGGGTGGCGCTGCTCGCGGGCAGTGCCGACGCCGACCCCTGGACCCGCGCACGCGTTGCCATCGGCGGGCTGCTGGCGCTCAACCGCGAGGAGACGATGTACTACGTCGCCACGCACGACTCCGCCGGCGCGCCGCTGCGCTCGCGCTGCAGCTACCGCGTCGAGGGCGTGCCGCCGGCGGCCCGCTGGTGGAGCGTCACCGCCTACGCCGAGGACTTCTTCCTCTTCGACGCGCCGCAGCGGCGCTACAGCGTCAACGGCCAGACCGCGGTGCTCGATGCCCGCGGACGCTTCGCCTTCACGAGCGCACCGACCGAGCCGCGCGATGCGGGCACGACGCCCTGGCTGCCGACGCCGGGCGACCGGGGGCTGATCTTCACGCTGCGCGTCTACAACCCCGAGGCGGCGCTGCAGGCGGCGCCCGCCTCGCTCGAGCCGCCGCGGATCGAACGGGTGGGGTCGTGCGGGTGAACGCGGCAGGCCAGGCGGGTGCGGCGCGGCGGCGCTGGGCGCTGCGTGCGGCGGCGGTCGTCGCGATCGCGGCGGCGGTCCACGGACTGGCCGTCTGGGCGGTGCCGCGGGTGATCATGAACCGCGTGCTCGCCGGCACCGGGGCGGCCGGCGGCGGCGTGTTCCTGCCGCCGATGACCGACGCCTCGCAGCGCCGCATCGTGATGCCGAGCCCCGACCTGCTCTATGCCACCTGCGCGTTCGACCTCGGTGCGGCGCCGCTGCGCATCCGCGCGGATCCGAAGGCGCCGGGCTACTGGTCGATCGCGCTGTACGCGTCGAACTCGGACAATGTCTTCGTGCTGAACGACCGACAGACGGGCGGGCGCCCGGTGGACCTGATGCTGGTCGGGCCCGCCGCCTACGGCGCGGCGCCGGCGGTGCCGGACGGCGCGACGCTGGTGACCTCGCCGACCGCCCGCGGCCTGCTGCTGATGCGGGTGCTGGTGGCGGACTACGCGGCGCAGCGCGAGCAGGTCGAGGCCGCTCGCGCCACCCTCCGCTGCGACCCGCTGCGCTGAGCGCAGCGGCCCTTCCTCAGCCCTTCAGCCGCTCGTTCTGCGGGAACATCGCGCGGAAGGCCTCGGCATCCATCTCGGCCTTGAACGCATGGCGCTTGCGCAGGTCCTCGATGCGTGCGACCGCCGGCCGCGCGTTGATCTCGTCGAGCAGGCGCTTGAGGTTCGGGTACTGCGTCCACGGGTTCTCGATGCCGAGCACGTAGGGCACCAGCCGCACCCAGCCCCAGAACGCCATGTCGACGATGCCGTACTCGCCGCCGGCGAGGTAGCGGTGGGTGGCGAGCCGGTCGTCGAGGATCTTCCAGTGGCGGTGCGCCTCGAAGTCGTAGCGGTTGAGCGCATAGGCCTTCGGCTCGGGCGCCGCATGACGGAAATGCACCGACTGGCCGGAGTACGGGCCGATGCCGCTGGCGATGAACATCAGCCAGGTGAGCATCTCGGCGCGAGCCTGCGAGGCGGTGTCGGTCGGCACGAAGCGCCCGTGCCGGTCGCCGAGGTACAGCAGGATCGCGTTGCTGTCGAAGAGCAACACGCCGTCGTCGTCGATCGCCGGGACCTTGGCGTTCGGGTTGACGGCCTTGAACGCGTCGGTGTGCTGCTCGCCCTTGCGGGTGTCGACCGGGATCGGCTCGTAGGGCACGCCGAGCTCCTCGAGCATCAGCGCGACCTTCATCGGATTGGGCGCCAGGTTGTACCAGAACTTCAGCATCGTCTCGTCTCGTCGTCGGTGGGGTAAGGGGGAGGGCGCTCAGGCCCGTTCGAACAGGATGTCCTGGGCGCCTTCCCACAGGACCTGGACACCCATCGCGCGCAGCTGCTCCTTGCCCTCGACGATGGTGAGGAAGTGGTTGCCGGCGAGCGGCCCCATCTTCGAGGCGAACGAGCACGAGCCGTACGCGATCAGCAGTTCGGTCTCGCTGTAGCCGCCGGGGTAGAACAGCACGTCGCCCACCGAGGGGTGGCAGGTGTGGTTCTCGAAGCCCACGCCGAGCTCGAAGTCGCCGAGCGGGATCCAGCAGGCCTCGCCGCTCCAGCGCACGTGGATGATCTTCTGCCGGTAGGGCAGCAGCGCCTCGAAGGCGGCGACGGTCTTCGGTGCGTCGGGGTTCGTCTCGGCGATGAACTGGCGGCCGGCGACGGTGATGCGGATGCGGGACATGGCGGGACTCTCGGGCGGCGGAATGGGAGAAGCGCGAGATCGTAGCCCGGAGCGGCCACGTTCGTCCCCGGGCGGTCTCGGGTATCGTTGAGCGGCCGTGCGCCACGCCCGCACCGAGGAGACACGCCGCCATGTATTCCGGATTCGACGACCCCGGCCGCTGGGTGCTGCCTGCGGTGCTCGCGGAGCAGGCCGCGCGGACCCCCGATGCGCGCTGGATCGAGACCACCACCGGCGAGCGCACGAGCTTCGCGGATGCCAATGCCGACGTCGAGCGCGCGGCGGGCTTCTTCGCGTCGCTCGGCGTGGCGCCTGGCGACCATGTCGCGGTGATGCTGCCCAGCGGCCTGGACCTGATGCGCGCCTGGCTCGGCCTCGGGCGGCTCGGCGCGGTCGCGGTGCTGCTCAACCCCGAGCTCACCGGCGCGTTCCTGCGCCATCCGCTCACCGACTGCGGCGCCGCGCTCGCCGTCGTCGACGCCGCGCTGCTGCCGGCCTTCGCCGAGGCCGCGCAGGACGTGCCGACGATCGGTCGGGTGCTGGTCGTCGGGGCCGCCGCGTCCGACACCTCGGGCGCCGTCCCGCGCCCGGGCCTGCAGACGCTCGCCTGGGATGCCTGGCGCACCGCGCCGCCCCACGCGGGCCCGATGCCGCGCGCCCAGGACATCGCCTGCGTGATGTACACCTCGGGCACCAGCGGGCCGGCCAAGGGCGTGCTGATGCCGCATGCGCACTGCTTCCTCTACGGCCGGGGCGCCATCGATTCGCTCGCGCTCACGGCCGACGACGTGTACTACATCGTGCTGCCGCTCTTCCACGCCAACGGCCTGCTGATGCAGCTCGGCGCCACGCTGATCGCGGGCTGCGCCGCGGTGGTGAGGCCGCGCTTCTCGGCGAGCGCATGGCTCGACGACATCCGCCGCCACGGCGCGACGCTCACCAACTGCCTCGGCGCGCTCGCGGCCTTCGTGGTCGGCACCCCGCCCACGCCGCACGACCGCGATCACCGGCTGCGCGTCGTCAAGAACGGCCCGAACCTGCCCGAGCACGAGGCGGTGTTCCGCGAGCGCTTCGGCGTGCCGGACGTCACCTCGGGCTTCGGCATGACCGAGGTGAACATCCCCGTCTGGGGCCGGCTCGGCGAGTCGACGCCGGGCGCCGCGGGTCGGGTCTACGACCGGTTCTTCGAGGTGGTGATCGCCGACCCCGAGACCGACCGGCCGGTGGCGCCGGGCGAGCTCGGCGAGATCCTCGTGCGCCCGAAGGTGCCCTTCGGCTTCATGGCCGGCTATCACGGCCGACCGCAGCAGACGGTCGAGGCCTGGCGCAACCTGTGGTTCCACACCGGCGATGCCGGCACGATGACGGCCGACGGCGTGCTGACCTTCGTCGACCGCATCAAGGACTGCATCCGGCGCCGCGGCGAGAACCTGTCGGCCACCGAGATCGAGGCGGCGTTCGCGACGCTGGCCGGCGTCGTCGAGGTCGCGGCCTATGCGGTGCCCTCGGACATCCGCGGCGGCGAGGACGAGGTGATGCTCGCGATGGTGCCCGCGCCCGGCGCCTCGCCCACGCCGCAGGACGTGGCGGCACACGCCGAGCGCTCGCTGCCCCGCTTCGCGCGGCCGCGCTACGTGAGCCTGGTCGATGCGCTGCCCAAGACCGCCACCGGCAAGGTGCAGCGCGCGGTGCTGAGGAAGCGCGGCGCCGACGGCGCCTGGGACCTCGAGCGGGCGACACGCGCGGCACCCGCCCCGACGGCACGATGAGCCGCCCGGCCGGCGAGGGCGCGACGCGTGCCGCCGCACCGCGCCACGTCGTCGTGGTCGGCTGCGGCTTCGCCGGCACCAGCGCGCTGTGGCAGCTCGTCCACCGCCATCCGGTCGAGCGCGTGACCGTGCTGGAGGCGAGCGGCGAGTTCGGCCCGGGCTTTCCGTACCGCGAGCGCGACTGCCCCGACTACCTCGTCAACAACACCACCGACACGATGTGCCTGGTGCCCTCGCACCGCGGTGCCTTCGTCGACTGGCTGCGCGCCACCGGCCATCCCGGCGCGGCCGCGCCGGGCGGCCACCTGCCGCGCGCCGAGTTCGGCCGCTTCCTGCGCGAGGTGGTGCGCGCCTCGCTGGTCGGCGCGTCGATCCGCGGCATCCGTGTGGACCTCGTGCCGCAGGAGGCGCTCGGCATCGAGGAGCCTGCCGAGGGCGGCGTGCGGGTGCGCTGGACGGGCGGCGAGGTCGGCGCCGACGCGGTGCTGCTCGCGACCGGGCGCTGCCCGCCGGCGCCGCGCGTCGCGCCGCCGCCGCCGGGTGCAGCGGCGCGCTTCTTCCCGACCCACGTCTGCAGCGACGACCTCGACGCCGTGCCGGCCGATGCGACCGTGCACCTGCTCGGCGCCTCGCTGAGCGCCTACGACGTGGTCAACCGCCTGTTCTCGCCGCGCACCGGCGCAGCCTTCGCGCGCGCCGCCGACGGCACGCTGCGCTTCGAGGGCGGCCCGAACGCGCGGCGCGTCGTGCTGATGTCGCGCTCCGGGCGCCTGAAGAAGGTGGGCAGCCCCGTGCGCATGCCGATCCGGCGCACGCGGCTGACCGGGCCGGTGCTCGCGGCGCTCGCGGCCGAGCGCGGCGGCCTCGCGCTCGAGGACGTGGCGCGCCTGGCCGACGAGGAGGCCGCGGCGCACGGCTGCCGCATCGACTGGCCGACCGTGCACGCGCCCTATGCCGGCTGCACCGACGCCGATGCGCTCGACGCCCGCGCGGGCGCGCTGCTCGCGGCCGACCTCGACGCCGCGCGCAGCGGTGCCGGCGCGAACTTCCTCGTCGATCTGGTGGGCGACGCGCAGCTGCTGCTGTGGGACGCGTTCGCCAACCGATGGCTGCGCCCCGACGCGGAGCGGCAGTACCGGCGCGAGGTCGAGACGGCGATGCTCGGCTGGGCGGCGACCTGCCCGGTGCCGACCGCGGAGCGTCTGCTCGCGCTGCATCGCGCGGGCCGCCTCGTCGTGCGCGCCGGGGTCGGCACGCCGGCGCTCGACGCCGACAGCGCCGCCTACACCGTGCCGCACCGCTTCGGCCACGAGCGCGCGACGGTGCTCGTCGACTGCTCGGGTGCGCTCGACCGCCGTCTGGACAGCCCGAACCAGCCGCCGCTCTTCGCGTCGATGCACGCGGCAGGCCTGCTGCGCCCCTTCGAGCTCGACGGCGAGCCGCGCGAGGGCATCGCGGTCGACATGGCGAGCTATCGCGCGCAGGGCACGCGCGCGGTGCATGTCGCCGGCATGATGCTCTGGGGGCCGGGCTTCTTCACCAGCTCCGCCTACCTGACCGCACGGGTCGTCGAGCGCGCGCTCGACGCGATGTTCGAGGCCCCGCCCGCCGCCGGGTGATCGGGCCCGCGGTGCACCGCGGCCGATAGACTGGGCCTCCACGTTCCCGCAGCAGGCCGCCGATCATGAGCACCCCCGAGATTCCCGCGAAGGCCGCCTTCGCGGTCGAGCTCAAGGCCGGCCAGGACTACTGGTGGTGCGCCTGCGGGCGCAGCGCGACGCAGCCGTTCTGCGACGGCAGCCACCAGGGCACCGGCTTCGAGCCGGTGAAGATCACGCAGGAGACCACCGCCATGGCCTGGCTCTGCGGCTGCAAGCACTCGGCGCGTGCGCCGCTGTGCGACGGCACGCACAACCGGCTGTAGCCGGCCGCGCGCTCAGGCCTTCGGCACGATCGGCTTGAGCGGCCCGGCGAAGCGTTCGCGCTGCGGCGGACCGGCCAGCGGCGGGAACTCGATCGACTCGGGCGGCACCTCGGTGTCCGGGATCCGGTCGAGCAGGTGGCGGATCAGCGCGAGGCGGCCGGCACGCTGGTCGTTGAAGTCGACCAGTGTCCAGGGCGCGTGCTTCGTGTGGGTGGCCTCGAGCATCGCGTCGCGGGCCTCGCCGTACTCGCGGTACTTCTCGCGCGACTTCAGGTCGATCGGCGAGAGCTTCCAGCGCTTGAGCGGATCCTCCAGGCGCTCGCGGAACCGCGCTTCCTGCTGCGCCTGGTCGACGGTGAGCCAGTACTTGAACAGCAGGATGCCGTCGTCCACCAGCATCTGTTCGAACACCGGCGCCTGCTTGAGGAAGCGCCGGTACTCGGGCTCCGAGCACCAGCCCATCACGCGCTCGACGCCGGCGCGGTTGTACCAGCTGCGGTCGAAGAGCGCGATCTGTCCGGCCGCCGGCAGATGCGGCACGTAGCGCTGGAAGTACCACTGCGTGCGTTCCCGCTCGGTGGGTTTGCCCAGTGCCACGGCGCGGCACTGGCGCGGGTTCAGCGTGTCGGCGATCGCGCTGATCGCGCCACCCTTGCCGGCGGTGTCGCGGCCCTCGAAGATCACCAGC
>JAIYAG010000551.1 GCA_027489195.1 Burkholderiales bacterium
AGAAACCGTAGCGAGCAGGCCCGAGCCGACGTCGAGGAGCGCAGCCGTACGTGATGTACGGCGAGCACCGCAGGCGTCGGATCGGGACGCGCAGTAGGTTTATTCACAGCTTCTCACTGGATCGGGAAACGACGCACCAAGTCGCCGAACCGCTCGCCGTCCTCGCGCACGCGCGCGGCGAACTCGGCGGGGGTGTTGCCCACCGGCGAGGCGCCGAGGATCGCGATCGACTTCAGATAGGTCTCTTCCTTCACCGCATCGCGGACCGCGGCGGCCACGCCGTCGATCACTGCCTGCGGCGTGCCGAGCGGCGCGAAGAGGCCGTACCAGGTCTCGGCCTCGAGCTGCGGATAGCCGGATTCGGCGGCCGTGGGCACGTCGGGCAGCACCGGCGAGCGCTTGCGGCCGGCGCTCATCACGATCCTGAGCTTGCCCGACTGCTGGTACGGGATCACCGCGGTGTAGCCCATCAGCGCCATGTTCACGCTGTTGCCCACCAGGTCGGTGATCAGCTGGCCGCCGCCCTTGTAGTTGACGACGACCATCGAGGGCAGGTCCACCGCGAGCATCTGGCCCTGCAGCCGCGCGATGTTCTCGGTGGTGCCGTACGAGCACGGCTGCGCGGCGGTGCGGCAGTGCCTCACCACCTCCGGCAGCGTGTTGCCCGGGATCGCGCTGTTGACCACCACCACGCCCGCGAGCGTGGCGAACATCGAGATCGGGATCAGCTGCGCCGACGGGTCCGCGCCCTTGAAGCCCGGCAGGTGCCGGTTGAGCGTGAGCGAGGGCAGCTGCACGAGCAGCGTGTAGCCGTCGGGCTTCGCGTCGATGACGCGGCGCGAGCCGATCAGGCCGTCCGCGCCCGGCGTGTTCTCGACGACCACGTTCTGACCCCAGATGCGGGCCAGCTCCTTGCTCACGTGGCGGGCCAGCGCGTCGGTCCCGCCGCCGGGGCTGTAGGGCACGACGACGGTCACCGGTCGGTCGGGCTTCCAGGCGCCCTGGGCGGCGACGCCGGGTGCGGTGGCGAGCGCGGTCGCGGCGAGCGCGGCGCACGCGGACGCGGTGCGCAGCAGGGTTCGGATCAGGCCCATCGAGATGTCTCCCCGGATCGCGGGCGTCTGCGCCCGACGTCTCGGCCCCGCGTGCTGGACGCGGCGGCCTGTGTGCTTGTTATACTCACAGTATCACTCGGTGCCTGTCAACTGCGCACCCGCCGTCCCGGAGCATGGCCGGGCGGCGCGGGCCCGCGGCGGACCGGCCCGCACAGACGACGGTTCCGATGCCCACTCGCTCGCCTCCGAAGGCACCCCCGCCGGTCACGGCGGCCCCGCCCCCCGCGCGGGCGAGCGGCATCGCCCTGCACCGCCAGCTCTACCTCGTGCTGCGCGACCGCATCGTTCGCGGTGTCTGGAGCGCGGGCGCCGCGCTGCCGACCGAAGAGGTGCTCTGCGAGCAGTTCGGCGTCTCGCGGATCACCGTGCGCCGCGCGCTCTCCGACCTGCAGGCGCAGCGTCTGGTCGAGCGCCGGCACGGTCTCGGCACCTTCGTGTCGGCCGACGTGCCCGCGGCGGTGCCGCGGGCCACGCTGTCCTTCGTCGACACGCTGCGCAAGGACGCCGACGAGACCCAGGTGCGGGTGCTCAGCGTCGAGCACTCGCCGGCGCCGCCGGACATCGCCGCCGCGCTCGAGCTCGCCGACGGCGAGGTCGCGGTGCACGCGGTGCGCCTGCGCAGCATCGAGGACACCGTCGTGATGCTGACCGACGTGTGGGTGCCGGAGCGGCTCGGCAAGCGCATCACGGCCGCCTCGCTCGCCCAGCGCCCGCTCTACGAGCTGCTGATGTCGCAGGGCGTGGAGTTCGGCCGCGTCGTGCAGGAGATCGGCGCGCAGGCGGCCGATCCGCGCCAGGCCGGGCTGCTGGGCACCGAGGTCGGTGCTCCGCTGCTGCGCCTCGTGCGGATGATCCACGATCCGCGGGGCCGCCCCGTCCAGCACCTGACCGCGCTGATGCCGCCCGAGCACGGCAGCGTGCTGATGGAGATCACCGGCGCGCAGATCAACACGCTGTCGGCGGGGTTCGTCGTGCACACGCGCTAGCCGCCGACACCCGGTGCGGCGGCCGCGCCGGGCCGGTTACCAGCCCCGGAACCGCGCCCACCATTCGCTGCCCTCACCCGCCCCCTCCCCCTCGTCCTGCGCCCCGAGCGCGTGGTAGCCGTCGAACTGCGCCGCGGTCGCGCAGGCATGGTTCGGCAGGATCCGCAGCAGCGTGCCGACCGGCAGTTCGGGCATCGGTCCGGGCGCGCCGTCGCGCCGGCCGACGATGCCGTGCTCCTGGTTGGCCGCACGCAGCAGCAGCCCGGGCAGCTCGCGGCCCTCGGCGTCGCACACCAGCCCGTAGCCCTGGTCGAGCGGCTGGCTCGCCGTGCCGCGGTCGCGCGACATCGCCATCCAGCCGGCATCGACGATCGCCCAGCCCTTGTCGCGCTGGTGGCCGATCACCGTGGTCAGCACCGACAGCGCGAGCTCGTCGGTGCGGCACACGCCGATGCCCGCCATCACCAGGTCGAAGAACACGAACACGCCGGCACGCACCTCGGTGACGCCCGAGAGGTCCTCGGCGAACAGCGCGGTCGGGGTCGAGCCGACGCTGACGGTGCGCGCCGGGTGGCCGGCCGCGCGCAGGCGCGTCGCGGCGCGCACGGCGGCGGCGCGCTCCTGCTCGGCCATCGCGCGCAGCGCGTCGTCGCTGCGGCACGAGTACGACTCGCCCGCGTGCGTCATCACGCCGTCGACGACCACCTGCGGCGAGCGCAGCGCAGCGGCGACCTCGAGCAGCGCGTCCGAGTCGGGCGCGAGGCCGGACCGGTGCCCGTCGCAGTCGATCTCCAGCAGCACCCGCAGCGTCACCCCCGCCGCGTCCGCAGCCGCGGCGACGGCGCGCGCGACCTCGGCATCGTCGAGCACGAGCACGAGGTCCGTGCCCTGGCGACGCATCGCGATGGCCTGCGGCAGCTTCGCGGGCACGATGCCGACCGCGTAGAGGATGTCGGTGTAGCCGAGGGCGGCGAATTCGGCCGCCTCCTTGAGCGTCGACACGGTGATCGGGCCGGGCGCGCCACCGAGGATGCGGCGCGCGACGCGGTCGGACTTGCAGGTCTTGACGTGCGGACGCAGCGGCACGCCGAGGCGCGCGAGCCGCGCGCGCATGCGGGCGACGTTGCGGTCCATCCGCGGCACGTCGAGCAGCAGCGAGGGCGTGGGGAGCGCCGCGAGCGTGGCGGGCGAGGGATAGGTCGGATCGGTCGGTCGCATGGTGGTCGCGATGCTCGGTCCGCCCTCCTCGCCCGTCAAGCCGGCATGGCGCTCGACGCCGTTCGCGGAACGCGCGGCCGGGCGGCGCCCCGCGACGCCGTAAGCTGATCGCCCCGCGCGCGTCGCCCCATCGAGGTGTCCCGATGAAACCGAGCCGATCCGAGTTCCTGCCCGTCCGGGGCATCGAGTCCCACTGCCGGGTCTGGGGGCCGCGTGGCGCGCCGCGGCTGTTCCTGCTGCACGGCTCGCAGGACGTGTCGGCGTCGTGGCAGTTCACCGTCGACGCATTCGCCCGCGACTGGGAGGTGATCGCCCCCGACTGGCGCGGCAACGGCCTGTCGGGCTGGAGCGGCGCCGACGCGTACTGGTTCCCTGACTACGTCGGCGACCTGGACGCCCTGCTCGAGCACTGGTCGCCCGAGCGTCCGGCGATCGTCGTGGGCCACAGCCTGGGCGCGCAGATCGGCGCCCTGTACGCGGGGCTGCGCCCCGATCGGGTCGCGGCCTTCGTGAACGTCGACGGCTGGGGCCCGCCCGGCGGGCGCCAGGACCCGACCCCGCGCCGGCTCGCGAAGTGGCTCGCGCAGCTGCGGGACGACACCGCGCAGCGGCCCTACGAGCACTTCGCGGAATTCGCGCTGCGCATGCGCTCGGAGAACCCGCGCCTGACCGAGGCGCGCGCCGAGTTCCTCGTGAGGCACTGGGGCCGCGAGGAGGCCGACGGCACGGTCGTGCGGCGCGCGGACCCGGCACTCAAGCGGATCAACCCGCTGCCGCTGCCGCAGTCCGACGTGATCGACTGCTGGCGCGCGACGCAGGCCCGCGTGCTCTGGATCGACGGCGCGCAGTCGGGCCTGTGGGCCCGGATGGCGGGCGATCCGATGGACTTCGAGGCGCGCATGGGCGCGTACGCGCACCTGCAGATCGAGCACGTCGACGAGGCCGGCCACAACGTGCACCACGACCAGCCGGAGCGGCTGGCGGCGCTGATCGAGTCGTTCGCGACGGCGGGCTGAACGCGGGCGCGCGGCGGCAGGCTGAACGCGGGCGCACAGCAGCGGCGCCGGGCACGCGGGCTCGCGCTGCACGGTGGCCGAGTCGCCACCCCGCCCCGGATCAGGCCGGCGGCAGCGCGAGCAGGTCGAGGTGACCGACCTCGAGCGCGAGGCGAGCGTCGCGCGCCTGCGCTGCGCGGGCCGCCGCCCAGGCCTCGAACACCGAGCGCTGCGCGGGCTCGGCCTCGCAGGCGGCCTGCGCCGCCTCGGCGGCGAGCCGCTCGAGCAGCGGCCGGCGCGACGCGTCGATGCGCCAGTCGCTGCGCGCGGTGGACACCTCGAAGCCGAGCGCCGACAGGCACGCCGTCAGGTGGGCGACGGCGCCGATGCCGAGCGACGCGCCGAATCCCTTGTCGCCGCCCTGGTGCAGGCGGAACGCACGATCGATCGCCGCATCGCCGGGCAGCGGCGGCACCCATTCGCGCCGGCCATCGACGCTCAGGGTCGCCAGCAGCGGCAGCCGCGCCGCCGCCAGCCAGGCGGCGAAGCGCTCCAGCCAGGCCGCGGAGACCAGGTCGAGGAAGGCGGTGGTGACGACCGCATCGAACGCACCGCCGTCCAGCGCCTCGAGCGAGGCCGCGAGGTCGAGCGTGCGCCCCCGGGCCTGCCACGACGCCGTGCCGCTGCGGACCGTCACGCCGTCGTCGGCGCGCTCGCAGGCCCAGCGTCGGCCGCCCGCCCAGCGTTCGAGCTCGACCGGCTGCGCGGCGAGCAGCGCGGGGTCGAGGTCGACCAGGGTCCAGTGCTGCTCGCCACCCAGCCGCGGCGCGAGCGCGCGCAGGTTGGCGCCGGTGCCGGCCGCGAGGTCGACGATGCGCAGCCCGTCAGAGGGTCGGGCCCGGCGCGCCTGCAGCACCCCGGCGAAGCGCGCGGCGAGGGCCTCGTCGCGCGCCGCCGCGTCGAGCGGCTCGCGCAGCCGCAGCCAGTCGGCGTCGAAGCCGCTCATGCCGCGAGCCGGTCCACGGCGCCGGCCCAGCGATCCACCGCCGTCGGCCAGTCGGGCAGCGCGGCGCCGGCGCGACGTGCGCCCGCCGCGAGCGTCTCGCGCAGCGCGGTGTCGCTCAGCAGCCGGCGCAGCGCCTCGCGCAGGGCGCCGACGTCGCCCGGCGGCACCTGGAGCGACGCGTCCGCGGAGACGGTCTCGGGCAGCGCGCCGGCGCGGGTCGCGACGACCGGCAGGCCGCGCACCAGCGCCTCCGCGTAGGCCATGCCGTAGCCCTCGTGCAGCGACGCCAGCACGAAGGCATCGGCCCGGCGCCACGCGGCGTCGAGGCCGGCCGCGGGCAGCTCGCCGAGCAGCGCGACGCGCCCGCCGAGCCGGTGCGCGTCGATCGCGCGGCGCACCGCGGCGGCGCAGTGCGGATCGCGATCGAGGCTGCCCACGCAGTCGAGCCGCCAGTCGAGCTCGTGGAGGTCCGCGAGCGCCTCGACCAGCGCGAGATGTCCCTTGCGCGGCGTGACGGTGCCGACTGCGATCAGGCGGACCCCGGGGTCGCGGTCGTCGACGGTCGACGGCGGCGCGGCCGCTCGCGGCCCGTCGAGCGCGGCCGGCCGCTCGGTGCCGGGCGGCGCGACGGCAACCCGCTCGGGGGCGATGCCGGCGGCGATCACCTCGCGCGCGGTGTGCGCGCTCGGGCACACGATGCCGCGCAGCAGCGGCCAGAGCCGGGCCTCGAGCGCGGCGTGGCGCGCGAGGCTCGCCGGCGCCGCCCCGGCCTCCGACGACAGCGGGTGATGCACGAAGCCGACCAGCCGCAGCCGGCGCGCATGCGCCGCGAGACAGGTGTCGAAGCCCGGCAGCGCCAGGCCGTCGATCACCACCAGCGCATCGTCGGGGAGCGCGGCGAGCGCGCTTCGCGCCGCCTCGCGGGCCGTGTCGTCCGCATCGGGAAACGCGCCGTCGAGTTCGATCACCGACACGGCGCACCCGCGGGCCCGCAGCCCGTCGACCAGGTGCCGATCGAACAGGTAGCCGCCGGTCAGCTGGTCCAGCCGTCCGGGGACGACGAACCCCAGGGGCCTCAAGCCAGCGCGCCCTCGAAGGCCGCCCAGGCGACCGGCGACTCGCGCAGCACCACCCGCATCGATGCCAGTGCGCCGGCGGTCCCGGGACCGACCGCGCCCTGCGCGACGCGCGCGGCCATCCGCCGGAAGATCTCGCCGGCGAGGAACTCGGTGGTGGTGTTGATGCCGCGGAACTCGGGCAGCTCGTCGAGGTTCTGGTAGTTGAGCGCGCCCAGCACCTCGTGCAGCACCTGCAGCGCCAGGCCGATGTCGCAGACCAGCCCGTGCGCGTCGAGCGCGGCGCGGCGGAACTCGACCTCGACCGCGTAGGTGGCGCCGTGCAGCTTCTGGGCCGGCCCGAAGACCTCGCCTCGGAAGCCGTGGGCGATCATGAAGTGGTCCGATACGGCGAGCGAGTACACGAGTCTTCTCCGGCAGCGGGTTCAGGGATAGGCGACGAGCTCGCAGAGCGCGCCGTCGGGCGCGTCGGCGAGGCGGGCGAGCGTGGCGGGCAGCCTGTCGAACGGGCTCTCGCCGGACAGCAGCGCATCGAAGGTCGGGTCGGCGAGCAGCTCGAGCGCGAGCGTCATCCGGCGACGGTGGCTCCAGCGCGCGCGCTGGGCGGTCGCGACCGCACCGACCTGCGAGGACCGCAGCTGCAGCCGCTTCGAATGGAAGGCCTCGCCCAGCGGCACCGACACCGCGCGGTCGCCGTACCAGCTGAGCTCGAGCACGGTGGCCTCGAAGCCGGCCAGGCCGAGCGCGGTCGCGAGGCCCGCCGGATGGCCGCTCGCGTGGATGACGAGATCGGCGTCGGGCGATGCGTCGGCGGGCGTCGCATACGTGCAGCCCAGCCGCGCGGCGAGCGGCGCGCGGCGCGCGTCCGGATCGACCAGCTCGACGCGCGTGCCCGGGATCCGCGCGGCGAGCGCGGCGACCAGGCTGCCGACGACGCCGGCGCCGACCACCGCGATCCGGTCGCCGGCGCGCGGTGCGGCGTCCCACAGGCCGTTGACCGCGGTCTCCATGTTCGCCGCGAGCACGCCGCGTGCATCGCTCACCCCATCCGGCAGCGGCACCACCGCGTCGGCGGGCACCACGTAACGGTCCTGGTGCGGAAACAGGCAGAAGACGCGCCGTCCGACGAGGGCCGGGAGCCCGGCCTCGACGACGCCGACCGATGCATAGCCGTACTTGACCGGGCCGGGCAGCTCGCCCTGCTGGAAGGGGCAGCGCATCGCCACGCGCTGGCTCGCCGGCACGCCGCCGCGAAAGACCAGCGACTCGGTGCCCCGGCTGATCCCGCTGCGGCGCGCGCGCACCCGGACCTCGTCGGGGCCGGGCTCGGCGAGCGGCTCGTCGCGCAGCTCGCCGAGCCCCGGCGCCACCGTCCAGAACGCCCGGGCGCGGATCGGCTCGGTCATCGCTCAATCATCGAAGATGCACTCGATCAG
>JAIYAG010000402.1 GCA_027489195.1 Burkholderiales bacterium
ACCGCGAGCGCGGTCGGTGCGACGTTCTTGACCACGTGGCGGAACACCCCGAAGTCGGTCAGGCCCTTGGCGCGCAGCCCGACCACGAACTCCTGCGCGAGGGTCTCGGCGACCAGCGCCCGCACGGTGCGCGAGATGATGCCCATCGGGATCACGCTCATGGTGATCGCCGGCAGCACGAGGTGGCGGATGTGCGCCCAGTCCCAGGCCCACTCGCCCGAGCCGCCCGGGCCCGCGCCCGTGGCCGGCAGCCAGTTGAGCTGCGCGGCGAAGATGATGACCAGCACCATGCCGAGCCAGTAGTGCGGCACGCTCACGCCCACCACCGACAGGAACGAGGCCGCCTTGTCCGCCCAGGAATCGCGGAAGTAGCCGGCGACGAAGCCGAACAGGGAGCCGAAGAAGAAGCCGATCAGGGTCGCCACCGAGGCGAGGATCAGCGTGTTGCCCACCGCACGGATCACTTCGGTCGACACCGAGCGGCCGCTGGCGATCGAGGTGCCGAGATCGCCCTGCAGCGCGCGTCCGATCCAGCTGGCGAACTGCACCGGATAGGGCCGGTCGAAGCCGTACAGGGTCCGCATCTGGGCCTGGAGCTCGGCCGACGCGTCGGCCGGCAGCACCGAGACCAGCGGATCGCCCGGGGCCAGGTGCACGAGCGCGAAGCACACCAGCGCCACGCCGAACATGATCGGCAAGGTGTAGACGACGCGTCTGAAGAGGTAGGCGAGCACAGCGGTATCCGTGAAGCGTGGAGGCGGGATCGCGTCCCGCCCGGAGACGCCGGCGGCGGACCGGCGAAGTGCCGGCCCGCCGCGGGCGCCGCGGGCCGCCACGGACGGGACGCGCCCGGCCGCGGCGAGCGCCGACGTCAGTCCATCGTCATCGTGGCGATGTCGATGAACCAGCTCTTGGGCTGCACGACGTTCTTGACCTTCGGGCTCATCGCACGCGGGCCGACGTCATGGGCGATCCAGACGAACGGCGCTTCCTCGACGATCCGCGCGTGAAGCTTGGCCAGGGCGGCGTCGCGCGCCTTGTCGTCGAAGCTGCCGCGTGCATCGGCGATCAGCTTGTCGAACTCGGCGTTGCCGAAGTAGCCCCAGTTGTTCGACACCGGCGGGAAGGTCTTGGTGCTGGTGAAGCGCACCATCGCGAAGAACGGATCCATCGCCGCGAAGCTCACGTTGATCGCGTTCGCGCCGTTGGCCGTCGGGTCCTTCGCGCCGCGGCGCCAGTTGGTGAACAGCGTGTTCCACTCGATGACGTCGAACTGCACGTCGAAGTGGCACTGCTTGAGCGACTGCTGGACCGCCTCGTTCATCGGCAGCGTCTTTTTCTGGCCCGCGGCCGCCGCCGAGATCTGCACCTTGACCTTCAGCGGCTTGGCGGCCGAGTGGCCGGCTTCGGCCATCAGCTTGCGGGCGGCGTCCGGATCGAAGCGGATGTCGAACTTCGGATCGCCCCACCACGGGTGACCCGGCGTCACGGTGCCCTTCGGCACGCCCATCATCCCGCCGAGCAGCTTGAGCAGCGCGGTGCGGTCCACGCACAGGTTTGCCGCGTGGCGAACCCGCTTGTCGAGCCACGGCGAGCCTTCGGCGAACGACAGCTGCCACGGCCAGACGTGCGGCTGCGGGTTGAAGTACATCTTGTTGCCGCGCGTCGTGATCGCCGCCATCGCGTCGGGCGACGGCGCCTCGATCCAGTCGACCTGGCCCGACAGCAGCGCCGCCGTGCGCGCGTTGGCTTCGGGCATCGGCAGCATCACGACACGGTCGATCTTGGGCACGCGCTTCGGATCCCAGTAGCCCTTGTTCGCCGCCAGCTCGAGCCGCTCGCGCGGCACGAAACGGGTCATCTTGAAGGGACCGCTGCCCGATGCGTCGGCCGCGAAGGCCACCCACGCCTGCTTGGCGCGCTCGGCGGGATCGGTGACGCCGGCCGGGACCGCCTTGAGCTTCGCGTCCCAGTGGGCCGGCGAGGCCATGAAGAGGTTGGTCAGGTTGATCGGCAGGAACGCGTCCGGCTCGCTGGTGACCAGCTCGACCGTCAGGTCGTCGATCTTGCGGGCGGTGCGCAGCGTCGGCATCCGCGAGGCGGTCACGCCCACCTGGCTGGCGTCGAAGTGCGGCGCGTCCTTGTCGAGCACCTTGCGGACGTTCCAGACCACCGCGTCGGCGGTGAACGCCGAGCCGTCGTGGAACTTCACGCCCGGGCGCAGCTTGAACACCCACTTGGTCTTGTCCTTGGCGTCGACCGCCCAGGACAGCGCGAGGCCGGGGATCAGCACGCTCGGCGCTTCGGCCTTGGAGAGATCCCAGTGCGTCAGCGCGTCGTACATCGGGATGCCGGTGAACCGGTTGCCCTCGAATCCCTGGTCGGGCTGGCCGAGCGTGCGCGGGATGTCGGCGGCGGTCATCGCGATGCGCAGGGTCTTCTCCTGGGCGATCGAGGGCGCGGCGAACGACGCCGCGAAGACGGCGGCGGTGCTCAGGAAGGCTGCAGCGACGCGTTGCTTGCGGAACGCGAGAATCATCAGGTTCTCCTTGTTTGGGATCGATCGGCCCGGGCCGACGGCTGACAGGCGCAAGGCGCGTGCCAGAGGCCCGGAACGCGCCAGAGCGGTGCAGGCTCGAACGGCATCGCGATTCGAAGGCGAAGCGCGGCGCCCGCACGCGGATCGCGCGCCGGAAACGTGCCGGGTGCACCTCGTGGGTGCGGCCGCCGCCGCGTGGTCTCGGGAGACGGACGGCGACGTTGTATCAGCCACGCCGTGGAGCGTCCGAAGTCCCCCCACGCTCGGGGAAGGAATTGGGACCGTTTCGTGAAGTCTGAGGCAGGCGATCCGGGGCGACCCGGATGCGCCCCCGGCGCGCCTCGCCCGCGTGCGCTGGCAGACAGACGGCTCCCGCCGCGTCCGCGAGACTGTGCGTCCTCCGATGCGGCCATGACACCCGCCCGAGGCCTCGAACGGCCCGGCGCCGCCGCTCTCCCCCTTCTCAGGATTCCCCATGACGCTTCGTCCGAACACCCTGCGGCCCGCCGCCTCCGCCCCGGCGCTGACCCTGGCGCTGACCCTCACCCTGGGGCTCGGCGCCTGTGCGTCCACCCCCGTCGCCGTGCAGGAGCTCGCCATCGCCGATGCCGCCGTGCAGCGCGCCAGCAGCACACGCACCACGCAGCTCGCGCCGATGGAGCTCGGCGTCGCGGTGGCGAAGCTGGGCAGCGCCCGGGCCGCCCAGGCCGCCGGCAACCACGCGCAGGCGCGTCGACTGGCCGACGAGGCCACCCTGGACGCACAGGTGGCCGACCTTCGCGCCGACACCGTGCAGTCCGTCGGCGCCGCCAAGGAAAGCGAAGACGCCGCACGCGCCCTGCGTGACGAGATCACCCGCAAAACCGCTCGCTGAACGCTCGCTGAACGCTCGCTGAACGTTCGCTGAACACCGGACCCGAGGACACACCATGAACCACTCCGCAATGCCCGTCGTGACGGGCGTGCTCAAGCGCATCGCCCTCCCGCTGACCGTCGTCGCGCTCGGCGCGCTCGGCGCGTGCAGCACGACGCCGGATCGCAACGCCGCGCTGGACCAGGCGCGCGCGCGTCTGGACGCCGCGCGCAGCCAGCCGAACGTCGCCGCCCTGGCGCCCGAGGAACTGGCGCGCGCCGATGCGGCGATGCGCTCGGCCGACATGGCGCACACCGGCGGCGCCAAGGTCGCCGAGATCGACCACCTCGCCTACCTGACCAGCCAGCGCGTGACGCTGTCGCAGGAAGCCGCCGCCGCCCGCGGCGCACAGGCCGTGACGGCCAAGGCCGGCGCCGAACGCGACCGCATGCGCCTCGAGCTGCGCACCGCCGAAGCCGATGCCGCCCAGCGCCAGCTGAGTGCGTCCGCGCAGAGCAACGATCGCAAGACGCAGCAGCTGGCCCAGGCATCGGCAAGCTCGCAGGCGGACCGCGAGCGCCTGGCCAGCCGCGACGCGCAGGTCGGCGACCTGCAGGCGCAGCTGAAGGAGCTCAACGCCCGGCCGACTCCGCGCGGCATGGTCGTGACGCTGGGCGACGTGCTGTTCGATACCGGCCGCTCGCAGCTCAAGGGCGAGGGTGACGCGGCGATGGTCAAGCTGGCCCGGTTCATGAGCCGGGACCCGCAGCGCAAGGCCGCCATCGAGGGCTACACCGACAGCGTCGGCAGCAGCGCCGCCAACCTGGCGCTGGCCGACCGGCGCGCGCGCAGCGTGCGCTCCGCGCTGCTGGAGCTGGGCGTGGGCGGCGAGCGACTGTCCACCCGGGCATTCGGCGAGGAGAACCCGATCGGCGACAACGCCACGGCC
Organism: Burkholderiales bacterium; assembly: GCA_027489195.1. Classification (GTDB taxonomy): domain Bacteria; phylum Pseudomonadota; class Gammaproteobacteria; order Burkholderiales; family Burkholderiaceae_E; genus UBA4615. Next base: position 4,342 of record JAIYAG010000402.1, read on the forward strand.
GCCGGCCGCCAGATGAATCGCCGCGTCGAGCTGGTCTTCTCGCCCGGCGCGGGCGACCTGCTGGTCGACTGAGGCAAGGCCCCCACGGGGGCCGGACGAAAAAAAGCGCCTCGAGAGGCGCTTTTTTCACTGGTTCTGCTGGCGGAGAGGGTGGGATTCGAACCCACGGTACGGTTGCCCGTACGCCTGATTTCGAGTCAGGTACATTCGACCACTCTGCCACCTCTCCGTGGTCTTCGACGCCATCCGCCAGCACGGACGACGCGAGCAATCAAGACCGCGAGTGTAGCACGCAACCGAAGGTGCCGTTCGTCGGCCGGCAGCCGCCGTTCGTGTGCGACTGCGGACATCCGACGGGTCGGGGGCAACGGCCACGCCGATAAGCTTCGGCGCACTGCCTCGTCGGAACCGGGGCTCGACCCACGCTCTCCGGACCCTCCCGATGAAACTCAATGCCGCCCTGTCCCTGCTCGCCGCCGTGGCCCTGCTCACGCCCGTCGCCGCGATGCTCGGGCTCTACGACACCAGCTTCGAGCAGGTCGCGCGGTTCGCTGGCCCGGTGATCGGCGCGACGAGCGCGATCGGCTTCATGCGGTTCTTCTCGCGACGCGCCTGAGCTCAGGCCGCCCGCAGCACCTCGAGCCCGCCCAGGTAGGGGCGCAGCGCGACCGGCACGTTGATCGAGCCGTCGGCCCGCTGATGGTTCTCCAGCACCGCGACCAGCGTGCGTCCGACCGCCAGCCCGGAGCCGTTCAGCGTGTGCACCAGCTCCGGCTTGCCCTGCTCGTTGCGAAAGCGCGCCTGCATCCGGCGCGCCTGGAACGCCTCGCAGTTCGAGCACGACGAGATCTCGCGGTACGCGCCCTGCCCGGGCAGCCAGACCTCGAGGTCGTAGGTCTTGGCAGCCCCCGCGCCCATGTCGCCGGCGCAGAGCGCCATCACGCGGAACGGCAGCTCGAGCTTCCTGAGGATGGTCTCGGCGTGCCCGACCATCTCCTCGAGCGCGTCGTACGACTGCTCGGGCCGGACGATCTGCACCATCTCCACCTTGTCGAACTGGTGCTGGCGAATCATGCCGCGGA
>JAIYAG010000123.1 GCA_027489195.1 Burkholderiales bacterium
CGGCGCGCTGCCGTTCACGCGCGAAGCCTTCGAGGCCGCGGTGCGCCGCGGCGGCGTCGGCGTCGAGCCCAGCCTGGCGGCGTTCGCGGCCGGCTTCGCGGCCGCGCAGACTGCGGGCGCCGACGCGTCGGCGGCGCAGACCGCCGCACCGGCCGCTGCGCCCGCCGCCGCGTCCCCCCGCCGCACCGTCCTCGGCCCGCGCCTGCGCGCCCACGAGGCGCGCATCGTCGCCGGCTTCCCGGCCGAGGTGCACGAGGTCCTGCGGGCCGGCGTGCTGCGCCTGGCCGACTGGCAGGACGAGGCCTGGGCGGCCGACTACCTGTCGCGGCTGGAGGCGATGCCCTCGCTGCGCGTCGCGGTCGCCGGCGAGCCGCCGCATGCGCTGCTGTCCGAGACCGCGCGCCACCTGGCGCTGTGGATGTCGTACGAGGACACCGTTCGCGTCGCCGACCTCAAGACCCGCCGCAGCCGCTTCGAGCGCGTCGCCGCCGAGGTCCGCCTGGCCGACGGCCAGATGCTCGACATCGGCGAGTTCCTGCATCCGCGCGTCGAGGAGATCGCCGACACGCTGCCGGCCGCGCTCGGGCGCCGGCTGCTCGCCAGCCCCGGGCTGCGGGCCTTCGTCGGCCGATATACCCGCCAGGGCCGCGTCGTGAAGACCAGCTCGGTGCGCGGCTTCCTGCTGCTGTACGCGGTGGCCGCGATGCGCGGCCTGCGGCGCCGCTCGCTGCGCTTCGAGATCGAGTGCGCGCGGATCGCCGCATGGCTCGCGCGCGTCGAGGCCACCGCCGCCCGCGATGCGGCGCTCGCGCTCGAGGTCGCGCGCTGCCAGCGGCTGGTCAAGGGCTACGGCGACACGCATGCACGCGGCTGGAGCAACTTCGAGCGGCTGATGACCGCGCTCGACCGGCTGCCGCCGGGCGTGATGTCGGCCGACGGCCTGCGCGCGCTGCGCGACGCCGCGCTCGCCGACGAGGGCGGCACCGCGCTCGGCGCGGCGATCGCGGCGCTCTCCGGGGGCGCCGCCGCGGCACCGCCGGCCCGCGCCGCCTGAGCATCGCGGCGCACGGCATCCGATCGGGAGGACCCACGACCATGGACACGACCACCGCCGCCCCGCCCGTCCGGGGCCGCTACCGCGACGATCCGCAGGCGCTGCGCGCGCTGGTGCGCGACGACGCCGTCCACCGCGACGTCTACCTCGACCGCGAGGTCTTCGAGCTGGAGATGGAGCGGCTGTGGTCGCGCACCTGGATCTACGTCGGCCACGACAGCCAGGTGCCGAATGCCGGCGACTACGCCACCACCGACCTCGCCGGCCGTCCGGTGATGATGGTGCGCGGCGAGGACGGCACGGTGCGCGTGCTGATGAACCGCTGCGCGCACAAGGGCGCGAAGCTGGTGAGCGAGCCGTCCGGCAACGTCGGCCGGTTCTTCCGCTGCCCGTACCACGCGTGGGCCTATGACCTCGACGGCGGCGTGCGCGCGATCCCGCTCAAGGGCGGCTACGAGGGCACGGGCCTCGCGCAGTCGGCGGCGAGCGGCGGGCTGTCGGTCGTCCGTCACACGGTGAACTACCGCGGCTTCGTCTTCAGCAGGCTGTCCGAGTCCGGGCCCGACTTCGAGTCGTACTTCGGCGCCTCGCTCACCTCCATCGACAACCTGGTCGAGCGCTCGCCCGAGGGCCGTCTGGAGGTCGCCGGCGGCGTGCTGCGCTACGACCACGACTGCAACTGGAAGATGTTCGTCGAGAACCTGAACGACACGATGCATCCGATGGTGGCGCACGAGTCGTCGGCCGGCACCGCCAAGAAGCTCTGGGCCGGCCAGCCCGCCGACGCGCCCAAGCCGATGGCGATCGAACAGTTCGTGCCCTTCGCGTCGAGCTACGACTTCTTCGACGGCATGGGCGTGCGGGTCTTCGACCACGGCCACGGCTACACCGGCGTGCACGGCTCGATCCACTCGAAGTATTCGGCGGTGCCGGAGTACGAGGCGTCGATGGTCGCGGCCTGGGGCGCCGAGCGCGCCCACGCGATCCTCGGCGAGGTCCGGCACAACACCGTGTACTACCCGAGCCTGACGATCAAGGGCGCGATCCAGGCGATCCGCGTCGCGCGGCCGATCGCCCCCGACCGCACCATCGTCGAGTCGTGGACCTTCCGGCTGGTCGGCGCGCCGGAGGCGCTGCTGCGCCGCACGATGATGTACTCGCGACTGATCAATTCGCCGATGTCGGTGGTCGGCCACGACGACCTGCACTGCTACCGCGCGATCCAGGAAGGCCTCTCGGCCTCGGGCAACCCCTGGGTGAGCCTGCACCGCGACTTCGACCCCGCGGAGCTCGCCGGCGGCGACCGGACCGTCAAGGGCACGAGCGAGGTGTCGATGCGCAACCAGTTCCGGGCGTGGGCCCGTCACATGGCGGCGGACGCCACCGAAGGAGCGGGCGCATGATGCCGACGCACGAAGACCTCGCGCGCCTGGTCTACCTCGAGGCGCGGCTGATCGACGAGCGCCGCTTCGACGAGTGGTACGCGCTCTACGCGGACGACGCGTACTACTGGGTGCCGCTGGTGCCCGGGCAGGCCGACGGCGAGCACCACACCTCGCTGATGTACGAGGACAAGCTGCTGCTGCGGCTGCGCATCGAGCGCTTCGGCAACCCGCGCTCGTACTCGCTGTTTCCGCAGGTGCGCTGCCTGCACGTGCTGCAGCAGCCCGAGCTCGAGTCGGCCGACCCGGCCGCCGGCCGCTGGACGATGCGCACCAACGAGCTCTACGTCGAGACGCAGGGCGGACGCAAGCAGGTCTATGCGGCGGTGGTGCGCCACACGCTGTCGGTGATCGACGGTGCGCTGCGCATCCACCTGAAGCGGGTCGACCTGCTCGACTGCGACGCGCCTTTGCCCTCGATCCAGCTCTTCCCTTGAGCCCCACCGCCTCCATGCGCCTCCCGCAGCCCGCCGACGCCACCGTCTACCAGGCGTTCCGCCGCATCGCCGCCGCGAACCCGCAGCGGCCCTTCCTGCAGATCCTGCCCGAGGTGGCGGCCCGCTATGGCATCGCGCCCGTCGAGCTGAGCTACGGGCGCGCGCTCGACGCCGTCGAGGCCATCGCCGCGCGCATCGGTGCGGCGGGCTACGGGCACGGGCACCGCGCCGGCCTGCTGCTGGAGAACCGGCCGTCGTTCTTCCTCACCTGGCTGGCGCTCAACGCGCTCGGCGTGTCGGTGGTGCCGATCAACGGCGAGCTGCGCGCCGCCGAGCTCGACTACCTGGTCGAGCACAGCGGGCTGTGCCTGGCGATCGTGCTGCCGGCGCGTGTCGCCGACATCGCGGCCGCCGCCGCCCGCACCGGCTGCGAGGTCTGCGTGGTGGCGAGTCTCGACGACGAGGCCGACGCGGGCCTCGCGCCGCGCGGGCTGTCAGCGCTCGCCCGGGCGCCCGCCGCGCCGCCGCTGCCGGGGGCGCCCGGCATCGACACCGAGTGCGGCCTGCTCTACACCTCGGGCACCACCGGCCGTCCCAAGGGCTGCGTGCTGCCCAACGCCTACTACCTGATCGCCGGCGAGTGGTACCTCGCCGCCGGCGGCCTGTGCGCGATCCGGCACGGCGAGGACCGGCTGCTGACGCCGCTGCCGATGACGCACATGAACGCGATGGCCTACTCGACGATGGCGATGGTGCTGTCGGCCGGCTGCGTGGTGCCGCTCGATCGCTTCCATCCGTCGGGCTGGTGGGACGCGGTGCGCGAGTCGCGGGCCACCATCGTCCACTACCTCGGCGTGATGCCGGCGATGCTGCTCGGCGCGCCGGCCTCGGACGCCGACCGCGCGCACGCCGTGCGCTTCGGCTTCGGTGCGGGCGTCGACCGCCGCCACCAGGCGACCTTCGAGGCCCGCTTCGGCTTCCCGCTGCTCGAGGCCTGGGCGATGACCGAGACCGGTGCCGGCGCGGTGGTGATCGCGAACCACGAGCCGCGTCACGTCGGGCAGTCGTGCTTCGGCCGCGCCGCGCCCGAGCTCGAGCTGCGCCTCGTCGACGAGGCCGGTGCCGACGTCGCCGACGACACGCCGGGCGAGCTGCTGGTGCGCGCCGCGGGCGAGGACCCGCGCCGCGGCTTCTTCCGCGAATACCTGAAGGACCCGCAGGCCACCGCCGAGGCGTGGGCCGGCGGCTGGTTCCACACCGGCGACGTGGTGCGCCGCGACGCCGAGGGTCACCTGTACTTCGTCGATCGCCGCAAGAACGTGATCCGGCGCAGCGGCGAGAACATCGCCGCGGTCGAGGTCGAGTCGGTGCTGCGTCGGCATCCGGGCGTGCGCGAGGTGGCGGTCGCGGCCACGCCCGACGCGGTGCGCGGCGACGAGGTGCTCGCCTGCGTGGTGCCGCTCGAGCCGCTCGATGCGGGCGCGCGCGCCGGGTTCGCGCAGGCCCTGGTCGCGCTCTGCCTCGAGCACCTGGCCTACTTCAAGGCGCCCGGCTGGGTCGCCTTCGTCGACGCGCTGCCGCTCACGCCGACGCAGAAGGTGCAGCGCGGCGAGCTCAAGGCGCTGGCCGCGACCCTGCCCGGCACGCCGGCCTGCATCGACACGCGCGCGCTCAAGAAGCGCCCGCACTGAGCCCGTCCGTCCGCACGGCACCGAGCCCGCCCATCGTGACCCCCACCGAGTCCTCCGCCATGCCCGAACGCGTCGCGATCGTCACCGGCGGCAGCGCCGGCATCGGCGCCTCGATCTGCCGACACCTGCTCGACGCCGGCTGGGGCGTGGTGTCGATGTCGCGGCGCGCCACCGAGATCGACCATCCGGCGCTGTGTTCGGTCGAGGTCGATCTCGGCGACGTCGCCGCGACCCGTGCCGCCGCGCTCGAGGTCTGCGCGCGCTTCCCGGTCACCGGCATCGTGCACAACGCGGGCGCCATGCGTCCCGCGCTGCTGGCCGACGTGACGGTCGAGGACCTCGAGGCGCTGACCGCGCTGCACCTGTCGGCGCCGCTGGTGCTGGTGCAGGCCGCGCTGCCCGAGATGCGGCGCCGTCGCTTCGGCCGCATCGTGCTGGTGTCCTCGCGCGCCGCGCTCGGCCTGGCCACGCGCACGGCCTATTCGGCGACCAAGTCCGGCATGTTCGGGCTGGCCCGAACCTGGGCGCTCGAGCTCGGCCGCGACGGCATCACCGCGAACGTCGTCGCCCCGGGGCCGGTGGTGACCGACATGTTCCACGAGGTGATCCCGCGCGAGCAGGCCGCGCTCGAGGCGACCGCCGCGAAGATCCCGGTCGGGCGGGTCGGCCTGCCCGACGACGTGGCGCGCGCGGTGCTGTTCTTCGCGTCGCCCGACAACGGCTTCGTGACCGGCCAGTCGCTGTACGTCTGCGGCGGCACCAGCGTCGGCAGCATCACCTACTGACCGGTCCGCCTGTCCGTCTGTCCGTCTGTCCGCCGGTCCTTCAGTCCGTCGGTCCGGCCGGCGGCCGACCGTGCGACCGCTGAGACAGCCGTGACCGTGCGTTCCCGTCGAGCCGCCGGTCGTCCGGCGCACCTGTCGCCGGCGGGTGGCGCAGGGGGAGACTCGCTGCACGCAAGGGTCGCGGTGCGCCGTGCCCATGTGTCCGATTCCCCCCTGGAGCCAGCTTGGACAGCCCACCGGATACCGCGCCGGCCAGCCGGCGGCCTTCGCCGCTGAGCTCGCTCGCCTCGGCCGTCGCGCATCTCGCGCGATTCGGCGCCGGGGCGCGACTCGACGCGTCCGGCACGCCCG
>JAIYAG010000122.1 GCA_027489195.1 Burkholderiales bacterium
CCGCGGTGCCGATCACGGTGACGCCGAGCGCCTTCGCCCACTGCATCGCGATCAGGCCGACGCCGCCGGCGGCCGCGTGGAACAGGATGGTCTGGCCCTTCTGGAGCGTGTAGGTGCGGCGGAACAGGTACTGCACCGTCATGCCCTTGAGCATCATCGCCGCGCCGGCCTCGAAGCCGATCTTCGAGGGCAGCTTGACCAGCTTGCCGGCCGGCATGTTGCGCACTTCCGAGTACGAGCCCTGCGGCCCGCCGGCATAGGCGACGCGATCGCCCGGCTTGACGACGGTGACACCGGCGCCCACGGCCACCACCTCGCCCGCGCCCTCGGTACCGAGGCCGGAGGGCATCGGCGACGGGTACAGGCCGCTGCGGACGTAGCAGTCGATGAAGTTCAGGCCGACGGCGTGATGGCGGACCTGCGCCTCGCCGGGGCCGGGTGCACCGACCTCGACGTCGACGTACTGCAGCACTTCCGGACCGCCGTTCTGCGAGAAGCGGATGGCCTTGGGCATGGTTGTCTCCGTGGAATGTTCTGGATGGGCGACGGGTGCCCCGGGGACGCACGCGGAACGCGCCGGGCGTCGCGCGGGGTGCGCGAGGCGAGTATAGCCAGCGCGGGCAGCCCCGGCCGACGAGCCCGGTCGCTGTGGCAGGATACGGAAACCCCCCGCCCCGGGCGCGCACCGCCCCCGCTCCGTGACCGACGCCCTCCCCCCGGCGCTCGACGTCCTCGCCCTCGGCGAGCCGATGATCGAGTTCAACCAGACCACGCCCGGCCGCCCCGAGTTCCTGCAGGGCTTCGGCGGCGACACCTCCAATGCCGCCATCGCTGCCGCCCGCAGCGGCGCGCGCGCCGGCTACCTGACGCGGCTGGGCGACGACGCCTTCGGCCGGATGCTGCTCGGGCTCTGGCACGACGAGGGCGTCGACACCGGCGGCGTCGCGATCGATCCGGCCGCCCACACCGCGGTCTACTTCGTCACCCACGGCCCCGACGGACACGCGTTCTCGTATCTGCGGGCCGGCTCGGCCGCGAGCCGCATGGGTCCGGCCGACGTGCCGCTCGAGCGCGTGCGCCGCACGCGCATCCTGCAGGCCTCGGGCATCAGCCTGGCGATCTCGGCGAGCGCCTGCGATGCGGTGCTGCATGCCTTCGAGGCCGCGCGCGCCGCCGGCGTGCAGGTCGCCTTCGACTCGAACCTGCGCCTCAAGCTGTGGCCGCTGGCCCGGGCCCGCGCGATGATCGGCGCAGCCGCCGGGCTCTCGGACGTGTTCTTCCCCAGCATCGACGACGTGCGCGTGCTCTCGGGGCTCGAGGATCCGGATGCGATCGTCGACTGGAGCCACCGGCTGGGGGCCCGCTCGGTGCTGCTCAAGCTGGGCGCCGAGGGCGTGCTCGCGAGCGACGGCACCCGGCGCGAGCGGATCGCCGGACATCGGGTGGACGCGGTGGACGCGACCGGCGCCGGCGACTGCTTCTGCGGCGCCTGCCTCGCGCGGCTGGCCGCCGGCGACTCCCTGTGGGACGCCGCGCGCTACGCGAACGCGGCGGCCGCCCTCAGCACCACCGGCTGGGGCGCGGTCGCACCGCTGCCGCGGCCCGACGCGGTGCGCGCGCTGATGGCGCGCGGCTGAGCACCCGCCGTCGGGGGCGCCGCGCGCCGCGCGGCACCGCCCCGATCGATCCGTTCCCGATCCGTACGCCCCGGATCAGTACGTCCCCGGATACGCACCGCCGTCCAGCAGCACGTTCTGCCCGGTGAAGTACGAGGCCTGCGCGCTGCACATGAACGCGCAGAACTCGCCGAACTCCAGCGCGTTGCCGAAGCGCTTCGCCGGGATCGCGGCCTGGCGCTGCGCGGCGACCTCGTCGGTGGTCTTGCCGAGGGTCTTCGCGGTGGTCTCGGTGGTCTTGCGCAGCCGGTCGGTGTCGAACTGACCGGGCAGCAGGTTGTTGATCGTCACGTTGTGCTCGACGGTCTTGCGCGCGACCCCGGCGACGAAGCCCGTCAGCCCGCTGCGCGCGCCGTTGGACAGCCCGAGGATGTCGATCGGCGCCTTCACCGAGCTCGAGGTGATGTTGACGATCCGCCCGAACTTGCGGGCGATCATGCCGTCGACCGTCGCCTTGATCAGCTCGATCGGGGTCAGCATGTTGGCGTCGATCGCCGCGATCCAGTGGTCGCGGGTCCAGGTGCGGAAATCGCCCGGCGGCGGGCCGCCGGCGTTGTTCACCAGGATGTCGACCTGCGGGCACGCGGCCAGCGCCTCGGCACGGCCGGCCTCGGTGGTGATGTCGCAGGCGACCGCGATCACGGTCACGCCGGTCTCGTCGCCGATCCGTTTCGCGGCCTCGGCCAGCGGCCCGGCGGTGCGCGCGTTGATCACCAGGTTCACGCCCTCGCGGGCGAGCGCCAGCGCGCATCCGTACCCCAGCCCCTTGCTGGCGCCGCACACCAGCGCCCACCTGCCCGCGATACCGAGGTCCATGCGAATCGTCTCCGTCGTCGTGTGTCGTCGTGTCGATGCGGGCCGCGCGCCACGGCGGGTCCGATCGGGTGAAGGGCGGTCCGCATCGCGGGCCGCCCGGGTGCGCTCAGCGGCGCCGCTTCGTCGCGGAGGCGCCCAGCAGCGTGCCGAGCACGCCCCGCACCAGCTCGCGGCCGGCGGTGGTGGCCATCGAGCGCGCCGCGCTCTTGGCGGCGGCCTCGAGCACCGAGTCGCCGCGCCCCTTGCCGCCACCGAGCAGGCCACCGAGCATGTCCGCCCAGCCGCCGCCCTGCGCCGGCTCGCCGGCCGCGGCCGCATCGCCCGCGGTGCCGGTCGCCGGTCCCGCGCCCGGCTTGCCGGGCACGGTCCCGCCGCCGGCGCGACCGCGCAGGCGTTCGTAGGCCGACTCCTGATCCACCGTCTCGTCGTAGATGCCGGCCACCACCGAGCCCGCGATCAGGGCGCGGCGCTCGGCGTCGTTCACCGGTCCGATCCGCGTGCCCGGCGGCACGACGAAGGCGCGCTCGACGATGTTCGGCCGCCCCTTCTCGTCGAGGAACGAGACCAGCGCCTCGCCGACCGCGAGCTCGGAGATCGCGGCTTCGGCATCGAAGGTCGGATTGGCGCGCATCGTCGAGGCGGCGGCCTTCACCGCCTTCTGGTCGCGCGGCGTGAACGCGCGCAGCGCGTGCTGCACGCGGTTGCCGAGCTGCCCCAGCACCGTGTCGGGGATGTCGAGCGGGTTCTGCGTGACGAAGTACACGCCGACGCCCTTGGAGCGGACCAGCCGCACCACCTGCTCGACCTTCTGCAGCAGCGCCGCCGGCGCCTCGGCGAACAGCAGGTGCGCCTCGTCGAAGAAGAACACCAGCTTGGGCTTGTCGCGGTCGCCGACCTCGGGGAGCTTCTCGAAGAGCTCGGAGAGCAGCCACAGCAGGAAGGTCGCGTAGAGGCGCGGTGCGTTCAGCAGCTTGTCGGCGGCCAGGATGTTGACGACCCCGTGCCCCTTC
>JAIYAG010000094.1 GCA_027489195.1 Burkholderiales bacterium
CGCGGATGCGCACCGGCTCGACGAATCGGGAGCGGTAGGCGATCCAGGACCGCTTGAAGCCGGGCGGGGCCGGCTGCATCAGCCGGATCGCGATCTCCGAGCTGCGGGTCCGTCCGAAGGTGGCGAGCAGCGCCGCCTCGTCGAAGCCGTGTCGCTCGACCATCTCGCGGACGAACTCGCGCACCTCGGCGCGGCCGGGGTAGTCGGCGGCCACCGTGGCCGGGCCGGTCGGTTTCGGGCGCGCCGCCGCGGGCTTGGCTTCGGGCTTCGTGGCCGGCTTCGCGGCAGGCTTCGCGGCCGGCGTCGACGCGGGTCGCGTGCCGGACGCCTTTGCGGCCCCGGGCTCGGCCGCCACCGCCGTGGCCGGCACGAGGCCCGTCGGGCCGGCGAGTGCGGCGGCCAGCAGCAGGGTCGCGACGGCCGGTCGGCGGAGCGGGAAGGGGCGGGAGGCTCGCGTCATCTTGGCTTGAAGGCGTCGACCAGGCGTCGCAGGTGGCGGACGCGGTCGGGCGTGGCGGTGTCGGGATCGTAGCGCAGCCGGTTGTAGCTCGCGACGATGTCCCGCGCGAGCGCTGCCTCCGACGGCTCGAGCAGTCGGTCGACGCGGTGGAGGTAACGGCTCGCGGTCTCGTCACGGGCGCGCGGCGCGCCGAGTGCGGCGAGCCGTGCGCAGAAGCGCGTGTACGCGCGCTCGACCGGATCGCGCGGGTGGCGCGGCCGCAGGGTGATCAGCGCGACCGCGCCGAGCGCGAGCGCGAGCATGCCGGCGAGCGCACCGGCCAGCTCGCGCGGATCGGTCGCATCCAGGCCCAGCTTCGAGAGCAGCGCCTGCTGGCGGCTGCGGTCGTAGTTCAGCACCCACTGGTTCCAGCCGTTCGTCAGCGAGTCGAGGGACATCCGCCAGCGCTGCAGGATCTCGAGCTCGCCGAGCAGGCCCGGTGCGCCGATCGCCGAGCGCCGGCCCTGCACGCCCGCCGAGCCGCGCTCGATGCGTTCCGGCGCGACCGCCGCGGTCGGGTCGACGCGCACCCAGCCGCGTCCGGGCAGCCAGACCTCGGCCCAGGCGTGGGCGTCGGCCTGCCGGACGATCCAGTAGTCGTCGCCCGGGTTGGGCTCGGCGCCCTGGTAGCCGGTGACCACGCGGGCCGGGATGTCGAGCGCGCGCATCAGCACCACGAAGGCGCTCGAGTAGTGCTCGCAGAAGCCCGCTCGGGTCTCGAAGAGGAACCGGTCGACCGGGTCGTCGAGCAGCAGCGGCGGGTCGAGCGTGTAGCGGAACGCGTTGTCGCGGAACATCGCCAGCGCCCGCTCGACGAGCTTGGCCTCGTCATGCTCCTCGGTGCGCCAGCGTGCCGCCATCTCGAGCGTGCGCCGTGCCTGGCCCGGAGGCAGCTGGATCCAGTCCTGCAGCGACAGCCGGTTCTCGTTCAGGCCGATCGAGGCGTCGAGCCGGGCCGCGCCGTCATAGCGCAGCCGCGCCACGACCGGGTCGACCGACTGCATGGTGAAGTCCGGCGCGATGCTGACCGCCAGGCCCGGTGCCTGGGCCATCTCCGCCGGCAAGTCGAGCGCGAAGAGCCACCGACGCGAATGCGGCTCGAGCGTGGTGCGGTAGCGCAGCACCTTCGAGTCGGGCGGCACGGCCACCGTCGGCGGCGGCGGGTCGGCGAGCTCGCGGCGCACCGGCCGCCAGGTGCGGCCGTCGAAGTGGCCGAGCGTGGGGCCCCGCCAGTACAGGCGGCCCGGCTCCGGCACCCGGTCGACGAACTGGACCCGGAACGCCACCTCGTCGTCCTGGGCGAGCTTGGAGATCTGGCCGGGCGCCATCGTGTCGGACAGCCCGGTGCGGCCGGTGTGCGAGTCTTCGGGCAGCCCCCACAGCGGGCCGCTGATCCGCGGGAACAGCACGAACAGCACGGCGGCGATCGGCACGGCCTGCAGCAGCAGCAGCCCGACGATCCGGAAGCGCCGGCCGATGCCGGCCTCGCGCTGGCCGAACTGCATCGTCAGCATGGCCGCGAGCAGCGCGACGACCGCGGCCGCGGTGACCAGCGCCACCAGGAACGACTGCGAGTGGAAGAAGCCGGTCAGCAGCAGGAAGAAGCACAGGAAGATCACGACGAACAGGTCGCGCCGCGCCCGCATCTCCATCAGCTTCAGGCCCAGGAACAGCACCAGCAGCGCCACCCCGGCCTCGCGGCCGAGCAAGGTGTCGTACTGCACGAGCACCCCGACCGTGCAGGCCACCGCGGCAGCCAGTCGCACCGGCGCCCCGGGCAGCCGTGCCCCGGCGAAGATCAGCCCGAGCCGCCAGGCGAACAGCAGCGCGAAGCCCGCGCTGCACCAGATCGGCAGCTCCGCGACATGCGGCAGCACCGCGAGCGCGATCGCGCCCATCAGGAACAGCGTGTCGCGGCGTTCGCGCTCCCACTCGCCGCCGAGCGTCCCGCTCAGGGCGCGCATCGAGAAGGTCCAGCCCTGGGGGCGTGCCATGGCGGGCCTCAGAGCTGCGCCACCGCGAGCGCCTCGAGGCAGGCGCTGCAGTGCACGGGGCCGGCATCCAGCGCGAGGTCGACGCCCGGCAGCCGAAGCCCGTAGCTCAGGCCGGCGGCTTCGGCGTCCACGATCCATCGGGCCAGCCGCGACAGGCGAAGCTCGGCGTCGAGCCCCGGCGGCAGCATCTGCCAGTCGAGCAGGAGCTGGCCGCCGCTGCCGCCCTCGAACTCGCGGACCAGCAGCGTGTCGCCGCCGCTGCGCGCCATCGCCTTCCAGGCGAGGCGGCGCGGCGAATCGCCCTCGCGGAACGGGCGGATCGCGGCGAAGTCCTCTTCGCCCACGCCGGCGCGCTCGGTGCCGGCCGCGCCGGACTCGGGCATCGGGGCCGCCGGGGTCTCCAGGCGCGGCAGCACGAGGATGCGTGCCTGCGGATGCCACCAGGCCCAGGCGCGCCACAGCCCGAGCGGGAAGGTGCTCGACAGCCGCATCCGAGGCAGGGTCTGCCAGCCGCGCCGCTCGGTGGGCAGCGCCACCGTCACCAGCTGCTCGGTGGCAGGCGACACGTCGATGCGGGTCGGCTGCGCCGTGCCGGGCACGGTCAGCTCGATCGCGAAGCGCTCGGGGCCCCGCGGGTTCTGGACGATCAGGCTCAGTTCGGCGAGCTCTCCGGCGTGGACCGGCTCGGCACGCCCGGCGCGCAGCGTCAGCCCGACCAGGTTGCGCCAGGTGTGCAGCATGCTCACCAGGCCGACGCCCACCAGCATGAACGTGAGTCCGTAGCCGAGCGCGAGCGCGTAGTTGACCGCGGTCAGCAGCATCGTCAGCAGCGCCACCCCGAACAGGAGCCCGGCGCGCGACGGCAGGATGTAGACGCGGCGGCGGTCGAGGCGCAGGTCGCCGCCATGCGGTCCGAGCGCGAGCCGGACCGACGGCGCGATCCGCCCGATCCGCTCCACCCATCCCATGACCTGCGCCTGCATCCGGGTCCGCGCCCCGGTCAGGGAATCGCGACGGCCTTCGAGAGCTCCGCGACGAGCTCGGCGCGCGCCCGGTGGCTCGTGGCGCTGCCCTTGGCCGGGCGCAGCCTGTGGCCGGCGACCGCGACCAGCACCGCCTGCACATCGTCCGGCAGCACGTGGTTGCGGCCATCGAGCATCGCCCAGGCGCGTGCGGCCTGCAGCAGCGCGAGGCCGGCGCGCGGCGAGAGCCCCTCGGAGAAGATCGGGGCGCGGCGGCTGTGGGTCAGCAGGTTCTGGACGTAGTCGAGCAGGGCCGGCGAGGTGCGGATCGCCTTGAGCGAGCGCTGCGCCTCGACCAGGTCGGCCGGCGTCATCCGCGGCTCGAGCCGCGCGACCATGTCGCCGCGGTCGGCGCCTTCGAGCAGCGCGCGCTCGGACTTCGGGTCCGGATCGCCCAGCTCGATGCACATCAGGAAGCGGTCGAGCTGGGACTCGGGCAGCGGGAAGGTGCCGATCTGGTCCTGCGGGTTCTGCGTCGCGATGACGAAGAACGGCTCGGGCAGTCGGCGCGGCTCGCCGTCGACCGAGACCTGCCGCTCCTCCATCGCCTCGAGCAGCGCGCTCTGGGTCTTGGGCGATGCGCGGTTGATCTCGTCGGCGAGCAGCACCTGCGAGAACACCGGCCCGGGATGGAAGACGAAGCGGTTGTTGTCGCGCTCGAAGATCGAGATGCCGACGATGTCCGCGGGCAGCAGGTCGTTGGTGAACTGGACCCGCTTGAACTGCAGGCCGAGCGAGATGGACAGCGCGTGGGCGAGTGTGGTCTTGCCCACGCCGGGCACGTCTTCGATCAGCAGATGGCCGCGTGCCAGCAGGCAGGCGAGGGCCATCCGGATCTGCGGCTGCTTGCCGACCACCACGCTTCCAACCTGCGCGGCGACGGCCTGGATTCGTTCGAGCATGAGGCCCTTCGCGTTGTGCCGGGCGAGTGTAATCTATGGCCCCTGGCCGCCCGGCCGTCGGCCGACGGCCGGCGCGCATCGCACCAGCAGGCGTCTGCACCGCGCAACCGCGGCGCCGGCGCCGCCCTCCCGAGGAGACACCGATGGCCGCCCGAGCCCCCGACACCGCCGCCGATCCGTCCGCCGCCACTGCCCCGCCCGTGCTCGAGCGCATCGACCGTGGGTCGGTCGCCTGGCTGTGGCTGAACCGCCCCCGCGCGTACAACGCGCTGTCCGAGTCGCTGCTCGATGCGCTCGGGCGTGCCCTCGACGAGATCGCCGCCGACCCCTCGGTGCGCGCAGTGGTCATCGGTGGCCGCGGCCAGGCGTTCTGCGCGGGCCACGACCTGCGCGAGATGCGCGCCGAGCCGGCACTCGACTACTACCGCGACCTGTTCGCCCGCTGCAGCCGGACCATGGCCGCGATCCAGAAGATGCCGCAGCCGGTGATCGCCCGCGTGCACGGCATCGCCACCGCGGCCGGCTGCCAGCTCGTGGCCGCCTGCGACCTCGCCGTCTCGGCCGACGACGCCCGCTTCGCGGTGTCCGGCGTGAACCTCGGCCTGTTCTGCTCGACGCCTTCGGTCGCGCTGTCGCGCAACCTGTCGCGCAAGGCCGCGATGCGCATGCTGCTGACCGGCGACTTCATCGGCGCGCACGAGGCGCTCGAGCAGGGGCTGGTCAACGAGGCGGTGCCGCTCGCCGCCCTCGACGGCACCATCGAGGCGCTGCTCGCGAAGATCGTCGCCAAGCCGCGCGAGGCGATCGCGGCCGGCAAGGGCCTGTTCTACCGGCAGCTGGAGATGGGCACGGAAGCGGCCTACCAGCTCGCCGGCCAGACCATGGCCTGCAACATGATGGACGCCAGCGCGCTCGAGGGCGTGCAGGCGTTTCTCGACAAGCGATCCCCGAACTGGTGAGCGCGGCTGCCCGCGCCGCGGGCCTCGTTCTTCACGTGTCGCTCATCCGTTCCAGAGTCCTCATCCCCTCTCACCCCGCCTCGTGCCCGAGCCCAAGGAGCCCCACTCGATGACCGTATCCGCTTCCGCCGTCAACCGGCAGGTCCTGCTCGCCGCGCGCCCCG
>JAIYAG010000088.1 GCA_027489195.1 Burkholderiales bacterium
CGCCCGCATACACCTTGACGCCGCCGCCCACGCCCGCGGCCCGCATGCCGTCGAAGGCGCGCTGCGCGGTGATCGCCAGCGCCTTGACCCCGACGATGTCCTTCGGCCGCCCCGGCAGGTGGACCTCGCCGGCCGAGATCATGGTGGTCACCCCGCCGTTCATGCAGGACTCGATCCAGCCGAGCTGGTTCTGCCGGGGCGTCCAGTCGCCGAAGACCGGGTGGACGTGCGAATCGATCAGGCCCGGGGCGAGCGCGGTGCCCTTGCAGTCGATGGTGCTGCGGGCGCGGTCGGTGTCGCAGTCGGCGGCGCGGCCGACGGCGACGATGATGCCGTCCTCGACGACGACGGTGTCGGCGTCGAGGATCGGGCGGTCGATGTCGCCGGACAGCATCAGCCCGACGTTGCGGATGACGACCTTGCCGGAGGTCTGCTGGGCGGCGATGACGGCCATGGTGGCGTTCCTGTGGACGGGTTCGGTGGGCGGGTTCGGTGGCAGGGTGTGCGGATCGCGCCTCAGACGCTCAGGTAGGCGCGGCGGGTGGCCTCGTCGGCATCGAGCTCGGCCATCGTGCCGGCGAAGCGCACCTGCCCCTTCTCGAGCACGTACGCCCGGTCGCAGACCTGCTCGGCGAAGTGCAGGTTCTGCTCGGACAGCAGCACCGACAGGCCGAGCTTCTTCATCTCGTTGATCGAGCGCGCCATCTGCTCGACGATCACCGGGGCCACGCCCTCGGAGGGCTCGTCGAGCATCACGAGACGCGGGTTGCCCATCAGCGTGCGCGCGACGGTGAGCATCTGCTGCTCGCCGCCGCTCATGCGCCCGCCCGGGCGGCGCGGCATCGCCGCGAGGTTCGGGAACAGCGCGAACAGCGACTCGACCGTCCACGCGGGCGCGCCCGGACGCGGCGGCTGACGGCCGACCTCGAGGTTCTCGAGCACGGTCAGGTCGGTGAAGATCCGCCGGTCCTCGGGCACCCAGCCCAGCCCCATCCGGGCGATCCGGTGCGACGCGAGGCCGGCCAGGTCGCGGCCCTCGAAGCGGACCGTGCCGCTGCGCCGCTCGAGCAGTCCGGCGATTGCCTTCATCGTCGTCGACTTGCCCGCGCCGTTGCGGCCCATGAGCGCGACCACCTCGCCGGCGCGGACCTCGAGCCCGACGTCGTAGAGGATCTGCGCGCGGCCGTACCAGGCGCACAGCGACTCGACCTGCAGCAGCGGCTCGGCCATGTCAGGCGTCCTTGGGCGCGGCGGGCACGCCGGTCGAGCCGAAGTAGACCTCGCGCACCTGCGGGTCGTCGCGGATCGCCGCGGGCACCCCTTCGGCGATCAGCCCGCCGCGCGCCAGCACGATGATCCGGTCGGCATACTCGAACACCACGTCCATGCTGTGCTCGGTGAACAGCACGCCGATGCCGCGCTCGCGGACCAGGCGCTTGACCAGCCCGACCAGCTCGTTGCGCTCGCGCGGCGCCATGCCCGCCGTCGGCTCGTCCATCAGCAGCAGCCGCGGCCCGTTGGCCAGCGCGATCGCGAGCTCCACCCGCTTGACGTCGCCGTAGGCGAGCGCACCGCAGGGTGCGTCGGCCATCGCCGCCAGCCCGACCGCGTCGAGCAGCGCCAGCGCCTCGTCGCGGTACATCTCGCTCGCCCGGCCCCAGAAGCGGCTCAGCCGGCCGGCGTGCGACAGCAGCGCGACCTGGACGTTCTCGGCCACCGTCATGGACGCCCAGGTCGCGGCGATCTGGAAGGTGCGCCCCACGCCCATCCGCCAGATCGCGCGCGGCGCGCGGCCCACCAGGTCGGTGCCGCCGAGCAGCACGCGGCCGTGGTCGGGGCGCAGCTGCCCGTTGATGCAGTTGAAGCAGGTCGACTTGCCGGCGCCGTTCGGGCCGATCAGCGCGAGCAGCTCGCCCGCGCCGAGCTCGAAGCTGACGTCGTCGACCGCGCGCACGCCGCCGAAGGCCTTGCGCAGCGACTCGACGCGCAGCAGCGGCGCGCCCGCGGCGAGCGGTCGTGTGCTCATCGGGTCTCGCCCTGCCCGGCAGCACGCCCCGGCGCCGCGGGCCGCCCACGGCCACGATCGAGCAGGCGATCGAGGAGGCGCTCCAGCGGCGGCCCGAGCGCACCGGCGATGCCCTGCGGGAACGCCAGCACCAGCGCGAGGATGGTGAAGCCGAGCACCGCGCGCCAGTAGTCGGTCGAGCGGATCACCTGGTCCTGCAGCCAGGTGAAGGCGGCGGAGCCGACGATCGGCCCGGCGAGCGACTGGATGCCGCCCAGCAGCACCATCACCAGGCCGTCGATCGAGCGGCCGACCGAGATCGTCTCCGGCGAGATCGTGCCCTTGGCGAACGCGAACAGGGCGCCCGCGACACCGCCGAAGAGCCCCGAGACCGCGAACGCGGCCCACTGCACCCGGACCACGTCGATGCCGACGGCGCCTGCGCGCAGCGGCGAGTCGCGGCCGGCCCGCATCGCATAGCCGAAGGGCGAGAAGAGCATCGCGCGCATCGCGGCGACGCTGGCGACCACGACCGCGAGCGTCATCAGGTAGTAGGCGGTCTTCGAGGACAGCCAGCCCGCCGGCCACACGCCGACCAGCCCGTTGCTGCCGCCGGTCACGCCGTCCCACTGGAAGACGCAGGCCCAGACGATCTGCGCGAACGCGAGGGTGAGCATCGCGAGGTACACGCCCGACAG
>JAIYAG010000210.1 GCA_027489195.1 Burkholderiales bacterium
CCGGCTACCGCCTGATGATGCCGCTGCACTACATCCATGCCTGCTACGTGCGCAGCCATTTCAACGGCGTCGAGGTCGGCATCCAGGACGCACCGCGCCCCGGCGAGATCCTGTACGCGCTCGCGATGGGGACCGGCGGGCGCGTGCACGCGCGGCTCGGCGGGCTCACCACCGAGAACGTGTCCGTCCACGACGGCCAACGCTGAGCGCCCCGCCCCCGGAGTCCACGATGAGCGCCACGACCTTCGCCCCGAACCTGTCGCACTGCGGCGTCTTCGTCCGCGACCTCGACCGGATGGCCCGGTTCTACTGCGATGTCTTCGACATGCAGCTCACCGACCGGGGCGAAGGCGTGACCTTCCGGATGTCGCTCGCCTTCCTCAGCTCGCGCTCGGACCAGCACCACCAGCTCGCGCTCGCCACCGGCCGCGGCGCGGACGCGCCGAGCACCGTGATGCAGCTCTCGTTCAAGGTGAGCGAGATCGCCCACCTGCGCGAGGCCCGCGCCCGCGCGCTCTCCAACGGCGCGACCGCGATGCGCGGCCTGAACCACGGCAACGCGCTGTCGATCTACTTCGCCGATCCCGAGGGCAATACGGTCGAGGTCTATCTCGACACGCCGTGGCAGGTCCGCCAGCCGCACGGCGACCCGCTCGACCTCGAGCGCAGCGACGCCGAGCTGTGGGCCGAGACCGAGCGGATCTGCCGGGCCGATCCGACCTTCGAGCCGGCCGCGGAGTGGGCGGCGAAGTTCGAGGCGCGGCAGCGGGCGCTGCGCGATGCGGGGGGCGGGACGTTGCCGAGCGCGTAGGCCGCGCCGATCGTAAGCGTTCGACATCGAACGCTGCACGATCGGCGCCGCGCTGGCACCATGGATGCCATGACCGGCCGACGGCCCGGCGCGAACCCCTGGATGGATACGATGCGACGCTCGACGATGCGGCTGCGTGCCGCGGCAGCCCTCTTCTTCGGATCCGCGGCGCCTGCCGTGCTCGCCCACCATCCGATGGGCGGGGCGGTCCCGCAGACCGTCTGGCAGGGCGTGCTGTCGGGGCTCGCGCATCCGGTGATCGGTGCCGACCACCTGCTGTTCGTCGTGGCCGCGGCCGTCGCCGCCGCCTGCTCGGGGGTGGCGGGCGCGACCGCGCTGCGCCTGCTGCTCGCCTTCGTCGTGACCGGCGTCGCCGGCACGTTGCTGCGCGTGCCCGGCATCGAGCTGCCCTTCGCGGAGGCCGCCGTCGGCGCCTCGCTGCTGGGCGTGGCGGCCCTGCTGTGGGCGCGCTGGCGCGGCACCGCGGCCGCGATGGCGCTCGCCTGCGTGGCCGGCCTGCTGCACGGCCAGGCGTACGGCGAGGCCGTCGTCGGGGCCGAAGCGACGCCCGTGCTGGCCTACCTCGTCGGTCTCGCGATCGTGCAGTCGATGATCGCGTTCGCCGGCTTCCAGGCGGCGCGGTGGGGGCGCCTGGCCGCTCCCGCGGCGTTCGGGCATGCGCAGACCGCGCTCGCGGTGGTCGCCGCGGCGACCGGGGGCTGGATGCTGGCGCTCGGGGCGATCGCCTAGGGCGTCTGCCGGGGCGACGGCGGCTTCGGCGGCGAAGGCTGCGCCTCGACCCGCTCGAGCGCCGGATCGAGGCAGGCCCAGGCGGGCGCGCTCGCGCTCCAGATGTTCGCGCCCGGCCTGACCGAGGACGGGTCGTCCAGCGTGCCGACCCGCACCACCGTCAGCCCGGGGCGACCCGTCGAATCCGCGAACAGGTGCGAGCCGCAGCGCGCGCAGAACCGCCGGCGCACGCCGTTGCCGCTGTCGGCCGTGCTGCCGAACTCGGCGGGCGTGCCCGACAGCTCGATCGCCGCGCTCGGCACCAGCATGTTCACGGTACCGTTGGACGACAGGTGCTGGCAGTCGCGGCACCAGCAGATGCGCGCCACGACCGGGTCCGCGGTCAGTCGGTAGCGGATGTCGCCGCAGAGGCAGCGTCCGGTGTGTACGGGGGGCATGGTCGGATCCGGTCAGCGCCCGCGCTCGACGTGCCGCGCGAAGCTGTCGAGGATCGCCTGCCAGCCCTGGCGCTGCTGCTCGACCGGGTAGGTCGTCTCGGCGTCGAAGGTCTCGCGCACCGTCACGCCGCCCGGCCCCTCCTCGAACTCGACGCGCATCGTGCGCTCGCCGAACGAGGCCTCGAGCAGCGTGTGCGGCACCACCTGCGTGTACGTCCCGGCGAAGTCGAAGCCCATGCTGCCATCCCTGGCCTCCATGCGCGACGAGAACTCGCCCCCGACCCTCAGGTCGACCGCGGCCCGCGTCGTGTGCCAGTCCGGGGAGGCGGTGTTCCACTGCACGATGTCTGCGGGTGTGGTCCAGGCCTGCCAGACGGCGGCGATCGGGGCATCGACCCGGGTCTCGACGGTGATCTTCATGATGGGCAGCTCCAGGGTCATGAACACGCTGTTCGGATCCTCGACGTAGTCGGCGAACGGCGCGCAGCACTCGAATCCGGCCGAGGCGTAGAGCCGGCGTGCCGGCTCGAATCCGGGCTGCGAACCGGTCTCGAGGCTGAGCCGCGCATAGCCGCGGGCCCTCGCCTCGGCGACCACGTGCGCGAGCAGCGCGCGCGCCACGCCGCGCCCGCGCGAGGCGGGCGCGGTGCGCATGGACTTCACCTCGCCCTGCGTCGCATCGAGCTCGCGCAGCGCGGCGCAGCCGAGCAGGGTCTCGCCGTCCCACGCGCTCCAGAAGCTCACGTCCGGGCGGGACAGCCGCGTGACGTCCATCGCGTGCACGCTCTCGGGCGGGGACTGCGCGTGCATGTCGCGCAGGTGGTCCTCGAGGAGCGCCCGGATCGCGGGTCCGGTGAGGTCGTCGGCAACGATGTGCATCGCGGCGCGGCCCCGGTCAGCGCGCCTCGGCGCCGTACAGCACCCCGGCCACGCGCCCCCAGCGAAACCGCAGCGTGGCCGGCAGGTAGCCGGGGCCGCGGTCGTAGAGCCACTCCTCCACCGGCTCGCAGCCCGGCGACAGCGCGACCCATGGCACCGGCCCCGTGCCGTAGACGCCGCGCTGCCAGACCGGCAGGCAGACCGTGTCGCGCAGCCTGGGCTCGCCGCACTTCTGCAGCACCGCGAGCCGCGAGTCGCCCTCGACCGCGAAGCCGCCCGTGCAGCGCAGCTGCTCGGCCTGCGCCGCGCCCGGTGTCAGCCCACCGAGCCCACCCAGCACACCGAGCGCGACCGGCACGACCGCGCGCGCGATCACGTCCCGGACGGTCATGCCGGGTCTCCGTCGCCGCCCTGCCCCCGAGCGGCCCCGTGGCGAGCGATGCGCCAGATCCCCGCGATCAGCCCGAGCAGCGCACCGAGGGGCCCGGTGAAGAACGCTCCGGTCATCGCCGCCTCGAGCTCCCGGTCGTGCAGGTTCGGCGAGGCCACCGGGACCAGCGCCCAGCCGCCCACCGCGCCGGCCAGATAGCCGACGACCAGGGCGAGCACGATGACGAAGAAACGGGGCATGGCGGTGCGGGACGACGGTGGCGCCGATGCCCGACTCTACCTGCTCGGCGCCAATCCGGCTCAGCCCGGGATGTCCGGCTCCACCAGCGCCGCGAGCTGCTCGAGCGAGTCCTGCCAACCCAGGTAGCACATCTCGAGCGGAATCATCTCAGGGATGCCCGCCTGCTCGATGCGCAGCTCGGTGCCGCCCGTGACCGCCGCGATCCGCACCGTGACCTCGATCACGCCGGGCAGCGCCGGGTCGTCGAAGCGGTCGGTGTAGCGGATCAGGGTGTCGTGCACCAGATCGATGTATTCGCCGCCGAAGGAGTGGCCGTTGCCGGTCGAGAAGTTGCGGAACGACATCCGGAAGCCGCCGCCGACGCGGGCGTCCATGGACTCGACGGTGCAGGTGAAGCCATGCGGCGGCAGCCACTTGGCGAGCGCATCGGGCTCGAGGAAGGCGCGATAGAGCTTGGTCGGCGTGGTCTTCAGGACACGGTGCAGGCGAACGGTGCGGTCGGACATGGCGGGTTCCGGGAACGGAGCGGCGATCCGCTCAGATTACGCCTTCGGTGCGCAGCGCCGCGATCTGCGTCTCGTCGTAGCCCAACTCGGCGAGCACGTCGTCGCTGTCCTGCCCCTTGGGGCCGAGGGCCCGCTCCAGGCGCCCCGGCGTGCGCGAGAGCACGGCGGTGGGCGCGACCACGCGCAGTTCGCCGCGGGTGGGGTGCGGCACCGTGGCCGCCATCTCGCCGTGCACCACCTGCGGATCCTCGAAGACCTGGTCGACGGTGTAGATCGGGCCGCAGGGCACGCCGGCGGCGTTCAGGCGTTCGAGCCACTCGGCCGTGGGCCGCTCGCGGAACACGCCGGCGAGGTGGGCGTTGAGCGCCTGCCGGTTGAGCGAGCGGTCGGTGGCGAGCGCGAAGCGCGCATCGTCGGCCAGCGTGGGCTGCCCGATCGCCTCGCACAGCCTGCGCCAGATGGTGTCGCCGCCCGCGCCCACGTTCATGTGGCCGTCGGCGGTCGCGTAGGCCGAGGTCGGCATGCTGGTCGGATGGTCGTTGCCGACCTGCCCCGGCACCACGCCGTCGACCAGCCAGCGCGCCGCCTGGAAGTCCATCAGCCCCAGCCCCGACTGCAGCAGCGAGGCCTGCACCCACTGGCC
>JAIYAG010000483.1 GCA_027489195.1 Burkholderiales bacterium
CTCGGTGATCAGCGATCCGAGCAGCGGCACGACCGCCAGCGTCGTGAAGTAGAAGCCGATCGCACCGGGCATCGGCACGAAGCGGGCGATCGCGACGACGCCGGCGCGCGACCACTGCAGGATCGAGCGTGTCCCGGCGATCACCATGATCGCGAACACGAACATCGGCTCGGTGAAGTTGCGGGTGTCGAGGTAGTCGGTCGCCTCCTGCCCGCTGCTGACGATCGCGATCGCCGCGATCAGCACCATCGCCCAGAAGCCGAAGACGATCTCGACCTCGCCGAGCAGGTGCCACATGCCGGCATGGCCGGGCTGGGCATGCGCGAGCTTCTCGAAGAACTTGGTCGAGAACGTATGCACGAGCGCGATCGCGAAGATCGCCGCGCTCACCCACTGGATGGTCGTCACGTCTGTCCTGTGCCCCGTCGTTGAGCGGTCAGGCGGCCGCGGCGGCCGCGGTCCCGAACTCGAAGCCCTTGCCCGGCGCCGCCTCGAACAGCGCGCGCGTGTACTCGTGTCGCGGCTCGCGGAACACCTGCGCGGCCGAGCCGTACTCCACCACGCGACCCTGCGACATCACCACCACGTCGTCGCAGACCTGCGCGGCGACCCGCAGGTCGTGGGTGATGAACAGCATCGCGAGGTTCAGCCGCCCGCGGATGTCGGCCAGCAGCCGCAGCACCTGCGCCTGCACCGACACGTCGAGTGCAGACACCGCCTCGTCGGCGATCA
Organism: Burkholderiales bacterium; assembly: GCA_027489195.1. Classification (GTDB taxonomy): domain Bacteria; phylum Pseudomonadota; class Gammaproteobacteria; order Burkholderiales; family Burkholderiaceae_E; genus UBA4615. Next base: position 733 of record JAIYAG010000483.1, read on the forward strand.
GCAGCTCGGGCTCCATCGCGAGCGCGCGCGCGATGCAGATCCGCTGGCGCTGGCCGCCCGAGAACTGGTGCGGGAAGCGGTCGAGCGCCGAGGTGTCCATCCGCACCAGCTCGAGCAGCGCGCGGGCGCGCGCCATCGCGTCGGTGCGCGAGACGCCGTAGTTCATCGGCCCCTCGATCATCGACTCGGCGACCGTGCGCCGCGGGTTCATCGACCGGTACGGGTCCTGGAACACGATCTGGACCTTGTCGCGCAGCGAGCGCAGCGCACCGTGCGGGGTCTTTGCGATGTCGGTGCCCGACAGCAGGATCTGCCCGCCGCTCGGGTCGATCAGCCGCACCACGCAGCGCGCGACGGTCGACTTGCCCGAGCCGGACTCGCCGACGATGCCCAGCGTCCGGCCGCGGCGGATCTCGAACGACACGTCCTGGGCGGCATGCACGACGCGCCGCTTGCCGAACCACGACTTGGAGTCGTAGGTCTTGGAGAGGCCCGCGACCTTCAGCACCACCGGCGCCGCGTCGTCGAGGACGCGATCGGGCACGTGCAGCGTCGGCACCGAGGCCATCAGCATCTTGGTGTAGTCGTGCGTCGGCCGCTTGAGCACCTGCTCCTTCGGGCCGATCTCGGCCATGTCGCCGAGCCGCAGCACCGCCACGCGGTGCGCCACCTCGGCGACGACGCCGAAGTCGTGGGTGATGAACAGCACGCCAGTGCCGTGGCGCGCCTGCAGCTCGAGCACGAGCTTGAGGATCTGCGCCTGCGTGGTCACGTCGAGCGCGGTGGTGGGCTCGTCGGCGATCAGCAGCACCGGGTCGAGCACCAGCGCCATCGCGATGACGATGCGCTGGCGCTGTCCGCCCGACAGCTGGTGCGGGTAGCTGGCGACGATGCGCTCGGGGTCGGGCAGCAGCACCTCGCGCACGATGTCGAGCACCTTCTTGCGGCGATCGGCGGCCGACAGGTCGGTGTGCTCGGAGAGCACCTCGTCGATCTGGTCGCCGCAGGTCATGACCGGGTTCAGCGCGGTCATCGGCTCCTGGAAGATCATCGACATCCGCGTGGCGCGCAGCTCGCGCAGCCGCGCGTTGCTCGCGCGGGTGACGTCCTCGCCCTGCAGCAGGATGGTGCCCGCTGTCACCGGCAGCTGCTTGGGCAGCAGGCCCATCACCGCCTGCGCGATCACCGACTTGCCCGAACCCGACTCGCCCACCAGGCACAGCGTCTCGCCGCGGCCGACGGTGAAGCTCACGTCGCGTACCGCGGCCTTGCGGTCGGCGCCGCCGGGCAGGGCCACGGTCAGGCCGCGCACCTCGAGGATCGGCGCGTCGCCGGTGGCGCCGCTCATGTCACGGGGGCCGCTCATGTGCGTCGCGCCATCTTGGGGTCGAGCGTGTCGCGCAGCCCGTCGCCGAGGATGTTCACGGCGAGCACGGTGACCGCGAGGAAGATGCCGGGGAACAGGATGTTGTGCGGGAACTCGCTGAACTGCGAGCGGCCCTCGGCCATCACATTGCCCCAGGTCGGGATGTCCGGCGGCAGGCCCACGCCGAGGAACGACAGGATCGCCTCGACGAGGATGCCCGAGGCGGCGATGAAGGTGCCCTGCACGATCAGCGGCGCGGTGGTGTTGGGCAGGATGTGCCGCAGCATGATCTTCCAGGTCGGCGTGCCGAGCGACACCGCGGCCTCGACGTAGGGCTCCTCGCGCACGGTCAGCACCAGCGAGCGCACCAGGCGCGTGACCCGCGGGATCTCGGGGATGGCGATGGCGATCACCACCGTCAGAAGGCTGCCGCGCCAGAGCGCGACCAGCGCGATCGCGATCAGGATCGACGGGATCGACATGATGCCGTCCATCACGCGCATCAGCGGGCCGTCGAGCCAGCGCAGGTAGCCGGCGCACAGGCCGAGCAGCACGCCGAAGGTCACCGACACCACCGCGGTAGCGAGGCCCACGATCAGCGACACGCGGGTGCCGTACATCACGCGGCTGTAGATGTCGCGCCCGAAGCTGTCGGAGCCGAAGACGAAGGTGTGCGCGAAGGTGTTGCCGTCGAGGTCGGTGATCTCGCCGGCCTTGCCGGGCAGCAGGTCGCGGCTCACCGGGTCGAAGAGCGAGGGGTCGACGGTGCCGAGCCAGGGCGCGGCGAGCGCGAGCGCCACCAGCACCAGGAGCACGATGCCGCCGAGGCGTACCGAGCCGTTGCGCCGCACCCGCTGCCAGGTCGAGGGGCGCTCGACGATGGTCGCGGCTTCGACGGACAGCGTCTCGTCGGGGAGGGTCGGGGTCGCCATGGCGTCAGTACCGGATGCGCGGGTCGAAGAACACGTACGACAGGTCGACCAGCAGGTTGACCAGCACGTAGATGAACGAGAAGAACAGGATCACGCCCTGGATCGTCGGGAAGTCGCGCGCGAGCACCGCGTCGACCGTCAGCCGGCCGAGCCCCGGGATCGCGTAGACCGACTCGGTCACCACCACGCCGCCGATCAGCAGCGCGATGCCGATGCCGATGACGGTGACGATCGGCACGGCCGCGTTCGACAGCGCATGGTTCAGCAGCACCTTGGTCTCGGCCAGGCCCTTGGCGCGCGCGGTGCGGATGTAGTCCTCGCCGAGCGTCTCGAGGACGGCGGCGCGCGTGACCCGCGCGATCAGCGCGATGTAGATCACCGACAGCGTGATCGACGGCAGGATCAGGTGGTAGAGCCACATGCCCGCGCCGTCGCCCAGTCGCTTGTAGCCCTGCACCGGCAGCACGCCGAGGCGCATCGACAGCAGCCAGATCAGCAGGTAGGCGAGCACGAACACCGGGATCGAGAAGCCGAGCACCGAGAAGCCCATCAGCCCGCGGTCGAGCCAGCCGCCGTGCCGCCACGCGGCCAGCACGCCCAGCGGCACCGACACCGACACCGCGACGAGGATCGTGATCAGCGCGAGCGACATCGTCGGCTCCAGGCGCTGGCCGATCAGCGTGACGACGTCGGTCTTGTAGTAGAACGACTGCCCGAGGTCGCCCTGGAACAGGTGCCCGAGCCACAGCAGGTACTGCTCGGGGATCGAGCGGTCCAGTCCGAGGTTGGTGCGGATCTGCGCGACCTGCTCGGCCGTCGCCTGATCGCCGGCCAGCAGCTGGGCCGGGTCGCCGGGCGTCAGCCGCAGCAGCAGGAACACCAGCACCGAGACGATCAGCAGCACCGGAATCGTCGACAGCAGCCGGCGTGCCAGGAACGAGAGCATCGGAACTCCGGGGAAACGCGGGTGCCGGCGGGGCCGGCACGCAGGAAGCGCTGCCGGACGCGCCGGCAGAAACGAAGCGGGGCCGGGAGAACCGGCCCCGCTGGGGGTCACACGAGCCTCAGTTCTTCTTGATGTTCCAGTACACGTTCGTGTTGTGGATGAAGAAGCCGGTGATGTTCTTGCGGGCGGCCTGCGGCGCGTCGAACTCGCCGAGCGGCGCGTGCGTGCCGATCTCGTAGGCCCGGACGTGGATCGCGTCGGCGAGCTTCTTCTTCTGCCCGTCGTCGGTGGCGCGCATGAACTGGTCACGCAGCGTCGGCAGCTTGTCGTCGGTGGCCCAGCCGAACCAGACCGACTTCTCGCCACGGGTGTCCATCGTCGGGTTCGAGATCGGGCTCCAGATGTCCTGCGCCGTCCAGGCCGTCAGGAACATGTGCCAGCCGCCCTTGTCCGGCGCGTCCTTCTTGGCGCGGCGCCCGACCAGCGTCTGCCAGTCCATCGCCTGCAGGTCGACCTTGAAGCCGGCCTGGCGCAGCAGCTGCGCGGCCACGTCGGGCAGCTTCTGGATCGACGCGAGGTCGGTGGGCTTGAGGATCACGATCGGCGTGCCGTCGTAGCCCGACTCCTTGAGCAACTCCTGCGCCTTGCGCATCCCGCCCTTGGACTGCAGCTCGCTGCCGGCGGTGGTGCCGTACGGCGTGTTGCAGAAGAACATCGAGTAGCAGGGCTTGTAGAGCTCCTTGACGCCGACCTGGGCGCGCAGGAACGGCTCCTGCGAGAACGCAGCGATCGCCGCCTGCCGCACCTTCGGGTTGTCGAAGGGCTTGTGCAGGTGGTTGAAGCGGGCCATGTACTGCAGGCCGATGTTCGCGATCACCGGCAGCTGCAGGTTCGGGTCCTTCTTCACGGTCTCGTAGAAGTCGAAACCGAGCTGCTCGATGATGTCGACCTCGCCCTTCTGCAGCGCGGCGACCTGTGCCTGGCCGTCGCGCAGCGCGAGGTTCCACTCGACGCGATCGACGAACACGCGCTTGCCGCCGGTGGTGCCCGACGGCGGCTCGCTGCGCGGCACGTACTTGTCGAACTTGGTGTAGACCGCCTTGTCGCCCGGCTTGAACTCGTCGCGCTTGAACACGAACGGGCCCGAGCCGATGTACTCCTCGATCTGCTTGAACGGGTCGGTCTCGGCGACGCGCTTGGGCATGATGAAGGGGACCGACGAGCCCGGCTTGCCGAGCGCCTCGAGCACGAAGCCGCAGGCCTCGCCGAGGAAGATCCGGAAGGTGTCGGGCGCCGGCGAGTCCATCCGCGAGACGAACTGCATCAGCGCCGAGCCCATCGCGTCGCGCTTGCCCCAGCGGCCGATCGAGGCGATCACGTCCTCGCCGGTGACCGGCTGGCCGTCGTGCCACAGCAGACCCTTGCGCAGCTTGAAGGTGTAGAGGCGGTTGTCGGGGCTGACGGTCCAGGTGTCGACCATCTGGGGCTTGATCTGCCCTTTCTCGTCGGTGCCGAACAGCGTGTCGTAGATCATGTAGCCGTGGTTGCGGCTCATGTACGCGGTCGTCCAGATCGGGTCGAGCACCGCGAGGTTCGAGTGCGGAACGACCCGCAGCACGTTCGACTGGGCGTGCGCCGCCGGCATCGCGGCGACGAGGGCCGCCGCAGCGGCCAGGCCCAGCGCACCGCGCTTGAACAGCGTGGAGAGGGACACGGTGAGGCTCCTTGAGCGAAGTGGAAACGCCGTCCAGGCAGACGGCGCAAAGCGCGACGTTAGATCATTGACGCATGCCCGTGCAAGTACGCGGGGCTCGCGGTGACTCGACCGCGAACGGCCGCCGGCGTATAACCGGTCGAATTCCCTGTTCGCGGCGCCCCGCACGCGCCTCCCCGATGGTCCCGGCCCCTGTCTCCGAAGCGGCGCTGCAGCCCGCGCGATCGAGCGACGTCGACGAGCATGCGCGACAGCTCGTCGGCTGGCGGCAGGACTACAGTCAGCTGTCGCCGGGGCGCTTCGAGGGCACGGTGCTGCAGGCTTCGCTCGGTGCGGTCGCGCTGCTCGAGGAGCGCACCAACCAGAGGCTGCGCGAACGCTTCGTGGTGCCTGCGGGCGAGCTGGTGGTGGCGGTGCCGTTCACGCTGTCGGGCGTGGCGCACTGGGGCGACGCACGACTCGACGCGGACTCGGTCGCGGTCTGCCGCGGCGGCGAGCCGACCGAGCTGCTGACGCCGCGCGAGTTCGGCATCGTCGGCATCGCGGTGCCCGCTGCGGGTCATGCGGTCGACGCACTGCTGCCCGGCGTGCCGCGCGTGATCGAGGACGCGGCCGCAGCGCGGACGCTGCGCGGGCTGTTCGCGCAGGCCCTGGTCGCGGCCGGTTCCGGCGGACCCGCGCAGGCGGTGCGCACGCGCTTCGCGGGCGTGCTCGCCGGCGAGGTCGGTGCACTGGCGGCCCGGGTGGCCGCGGACGGCGAGGGCACCGCGCCGGTGCCGGGGCTCGCGCGGCGCCTGTCGCTGGTGCGCCGTGCCGAGGCCTTCGTGCACGCGAACGAGGCCGCGGCGCCCACCGTCGCCGAACTCTGCCTGGCGACCGGCGCCTGCCGGCGCACGCTGCAGGCCGCGTTCGTCGACGTGCTCGGCATCGGGCCGTCGCGCTACCTGCGCGCGCTGCGCCTGAACCGCGTGCGGGCCGATCTCAAGCGTGACGGTTCGAGCGTGTCCGAGGTCGCGGTGCGCTGGGGCTTCTGGCACCTCGGCCGATTCTCGGCGGACTACCGCGCGATGTTCGGCGAACTGCCCTCGCAGACGCGCGCGCGAGCCGGGGCCGTGGCACCGGATGGATCGGCTGCCGATTTCGGATAGCGCGCGCGGGGCCGAACCGCTACGGTGGCGGGACCGATCCGAACCGACCGTGCCGATGCCCTCCCGTCGCCCGTCCGCCGCCGCCGTGGCCGCCTCTGCTTGCGCGTTCGCGGTCGCGCTCGTGCTCGCCTCGGCCGCCGCATCGGCCGCCGCGTCGGGCAAGCCCGCCCGGGCACCGAAGCCCGACCCGCTCCC
>JAIYAG010000015.1 GCA_027489195.1 Burkholderiales bacterium
GTCGCTCCAGACCGGCGCGGAACTTCGGATTGTCCGTGTCCAGGACGATCGGGAACACCTGGCGGGTGATCTCCGAACAGATGTCGAAGACCTTGTAGTCGTACGCGTCCGACTCGAGTCCCAGCGCACGGTGCAGCATCGGCCGCGTGTGGTCGCGCACGTACATCGTCGCGTAGACGGCGAGCAGGAAGAAGCGGATCCACAGCACGTTGCCGCCGCGCAGCAGCGACGGATTGGCGCGCATCATCAGCGCGAAGGACTCGCCGTGGCGGAACTCGTCGTTGCACCAGCGCTCGAACCACTTGAAGATCGGGTGGAAGCGCTTCTCGGGGGTGCGCTCGAGCTGCCGGAAGATCGTGATGTAGCGCGCGTACCCGATCTTCTCCGACAGGTAGGTCGCGTACAGGATGTATTTCGGCTTGAAGAAGGTGTACTTCTTGGTCTTCTTCAGCGCCGCGAGGTCCACGCCGAGCCCGAAGTCCTTCAGCGACTGGTTGATGAAGTTCGCATGGCGCGACTCGTCGCGCACCATGTACGTCATCAGCTGCTTCATGTCCGGGTTCGTGACGTTCTTGCGGATCTCGTTGTAGAGCAGGCAGCCCGAGTACTCGGAGGTCAGCGAGCTCACCAGGAAGTCCAGGAACTCCTGGCGCATCGCCGGATCGAGGTCGTGCATCTCGGCGAGGAAGTCGCCGGTGCGCTGGAAGTGGTCGTGGTTGTTGTCGCCCGCGTACTCGAGCATGTGCGCGTCCCACTCGGCGCGCATCGGCGAGACGTCGATGCGGTCCATCGCCGCATAGTCGGTGGTGTAGAAGCGCGGGCTGATGAGGGTGCTCGCCTTGGCGTGCGTCATCACCTGCTCCGGGGTGTCGATCGTGGTGTCGAGCGCCATGGCGGAGTCTCCGTTCAGGGACGTTGCTGGGGGGCCGCCGTCAGCAGCCGGGCGAACACGGCGGCATTGGTCGGACCGAAGGATTCGAGATCGACGAGCCGACCGGTGGCCGGATCGCGAAGCGTGAGGCGCCCATCGGCGCGGCCGATGAGCTCGAAGGGCTGCTCGGGGCCGAGCTCGCTGCGCTTGCGCTCGCGGGCCAGTCCGCGCAGCACGCCGCGCAGGAACCCCTGCTCGCCGGAGACGGTGTCGATGCGCGCGCCATCGCGCGGATCGATGACCGCGATCGAACCGTCGGGCAGGTCCTCGAAGCGCAGCGCGCGCGTCTCGACGGCCGCGGCATCGGGCTCGCGCACCTCGACGCCGGACAGCCGCACGGCGCCGGCGGCGACGAAGGCGAACAGCGCGATCGCCCCCATCGCGACGATCGCACCGCGCGGGATCATCGGGTCGTGGTGGGCAGCGGGTCGAGCGCTCATGTCGATGCTCCTGTGCGGGCGCGGCGGCTCAGCGGCCGGCCAGTGCGGTCTGGCCGTCGGGGCGCTGGCGCGGTGCGGCGGCCTCGACATTCTCGCTCACGGCGCGTGCGGCGCCACCGGTCGTCTGCGCCCATGCGTCGGCCAGCAGCCGGCCCACGCGCACCGCGTCGGGCACGCAGCGCAGCATCGGCTCCGGACGGCCCAGGCGCCAGGGGCGCGCATGCGGCCACAGGTGCGCGTAGCCGATCGAGGCTTCGCCGAGCGCCAGCGGCAGGTCGCCGGTGCCATCGCCGTGCTGCCGCAGCCCGGCCGATGCGATCCGCGAGAACGGCAGGTTGAAGGTCATCGTCAGCACGATGCCCACGCGCATCACGACGCGCCGGTCGGTGATCGTGTAGAGCGTGGTGCGCGCCGACAGCTGCGCGAGCAGCACCAGCAGGCCGATGGCGAGCGCTGCGACCGACACCAGCAGCGTCAGGCCGCCGAGCGCCTCGCGCAGGCCCTCGCCGTCGGCGAGGGCGCCGGCGACCTGCACGCCGCCCACCACCGCGAAGTAGACCGCGACCTTGCGGACGTGGAACACCCGGCGAGCGAGCGAGCGGGCGTCGGGTGCGCCCTGCCAGAGCATCCGCTCGCCGGAGGGCAGTGCCTCGGGCAGGCCGGGCACCGGTTCGTAGTCGTGTTCCGGCCCGGGGCCGTGGCGATGTCCGTCCATGATCAGAACAGCGGCTCGGCGCGCTGGTCGTCGGCGTACAGCAGCCCGGCACCCCAGTAGGCCATGATCTTCTCTTCCTCGAGCATCGTGATCTGCTGCGGATCGCGGGTCGCGGGCACGCCGGCGAACTGCGCCGCGTACAGGGCACCGACACGCACGCCGCGGCGGGTGATGCGGCAGAAGTTGATCGGCAGCAGCACGCTGCGGGTCGCACCGTCGGCCAGCGGCACCGAGACCTCGAGGTGGCGCACCACGACCTCGGAGGTGTCCACCCACAGGTCGACCACCGTGCCGCCGGTCTCGCCGTCGGCGCCGATCACCGTCAGGCCGCGCGGATCGCGGTCGAGCGCGGCGACGTCGTAGTCGGGCAGGGTGCGCAGCGGCACCAGCTTCGGCGCACCGCCGAAGGTGTGCTCGATGTGGTCCCAGCGCTCGGCCCAGGCGCCCGGACCGACACCGGCCGTCAGCGGCTCGCCGACCGGCTCGAGCGGCGCGCCGTTGAAGCGGTTCGCCGGCTCGGCACTGTAGTTGCGGGCGATGCCCTTGTCGTTCGGCGCCTGCGCGGTGCTGCCGTCCGACATCAGGTAGGTCTTGGGCCGCGGCGCGGGCGGCCAGCCCTCGACGGTGCCGTTGGCGGTCTCGAGCGGGTAGCCCTCACGCTTGTTCTCACGGATGAGATAGATGATCAGGCCCGCGAAGAAGGCCCAGAACATGTAGAGGACGATCTGCGCGACGTCCACGTACTGCGTGATGGCTCCGAATCCCATGGTGGTGCTCCTTGGCTTTCCTTGAATGTCCGACGGCGGCCCTAACCGGGCAGCACCGGCAGGCCGAACTTCGACGACGACGGCGCGAGGGCGCGCCGCGAGGACCTGACCAGCGGGCCGATCGCGATCAGGGTGGTGAAGAGCATCAGCAGCTCGACGTGATAGACAGCGGCGTAGCCGGTCGCCGGATGGGCGAGGACCTCGCCGAGCACGCCGCGTTCGGCGAGCGAGGCCACCGCGTCGCGCAGGCCGCCACCGGCGGCGATCGCGAGGCCGGCGCAGGTCGCCTGCACGCCGCCCCAGGCGCCGAGCGCGAGGCCCTTGAAGCCGTCGGTGTCGAGCGCCATCGCGGCGGTCAGCGTGCCGACGGCGAACAGCCCGCCGCCGAAGCCGATCGCCAGCACGCCGATGCGGAACAGCGTCGCCGACTGGAAGGGCTCGGCGAAGATCACCGCCGAGAACGCGAACAGGCCGACGACCACGCCCAGGCCCGAGACCCGCAGCGGGTCGGCGCCTCGGCCCAGCCAGCGCGCGGCCAGTCCGAAGGCGGCGAGCGAGCCGAGGGCCATCAGCGCGGTCAGCGCGGTGGTGGCACCCACGCCCAGGTGCAGGATCTCGCCGCCGTAGGGCTCGAGCACGATGTCCTGCATGCTGAAGGCGGCCGTGCCCAGACCCGTGGCGACCAGGAAGCGGCGCACGCGACCGCCGCCGGCGAGCATCGCCCAGGCACCGCGGAAGTCGGCGTCGTCGGTCGCGTCGTCGCGGCGGCCGCGCACCCGCGGCTCCTGCTTCCACAGCGCGATCAGGTTCAGCACCATGGTCGCGGTGGCGGTGCCCTGCACCACCTTCACCAGCCGCACCTGGCTGAACTCGGCGAGCAGCAGGCCGAAGACCGCCGCGCTCACCACCATGCCGGCCAGCAGCATCACGTACATGAGCGCGACCACGCGCGGGCGGGCCGCCTCGGGGGCGATGTCGGTGGCGAGCGCCAGGCCCGCGGTCTGCACCGTCTGCATGCCGGCGCCGACCATCAGGAAGGCGAGCGCGGCGCTGGCGTGGCCGATCCACCAGGGGCCGTTCGTGATGTCGCCCGACAGCAGGATCAGCGAGAACGGCATGATCGCCAGCCCGCCGAACTGCAGCCAGGTGCCCAGCCAGATGTACGGCACGCGCCGCCAGCCGAGCACCGAGCGGTGCGTGTCGGAGCGAAAGCCGATCAGCGCCCGGAACGGCGCGACCAGGATCGGCAGCGCGACCAGCGCGGCCACCAGCCACGCGCCCACGCCCATCTCGACGATCAGCACCCGGTTCAGCGTGCCGATCATCAGCACGGTGGCCATGCCGACCGACACCTGGAACAGCGACAGCCGCAGCAGACGCCCCAGCGGCAGCGTGTCGCTCGCCGCATCGGCGAACGGCAGCAGCCCGGGCGCGATGCGCGTCCAGGTCTGCCACAGCTTCGGCCGTGCGGCGCTGCTCATCGGCGGACGATCTCCATGGCCTGCGAGGTGTAGAAGCCGGAGGCCACGCGCTCGGTGCGCGCCGCCGTCCAGTCGGCCAGACCCGGCGCCCCGGCCATCGCGCGGCGCAGCGCCGCCTCGGCGACCGGCACGATCGCCGGCGCCCGGTCGGCACGCGGGAACAGCTTGCCGACCGAGTGCATCACCGACAGCAGCGGCGTGCGCGGCGCGAAGGTGAACATCATCGAGCCGCGCACCCGCGGCGCGAGCGCGGAGAGCGCGCGCACCACGTCGGTGGGCTCGTAGTGGATCAGCGAGTCCATGCCGACCACGTGATCGAATTCGCCGAGCCCGGCGTCGAGCATGTCGCCCGAACGGAAGTCGATGCGGCCGCCGCCGAGGTCCGACGGCAGCCGCTGGCGGGCGAGCTCGACCAGGGTCGGCGACAGGTCGATCGCCAGCACCTCGGCACCGCGGCGCGCGGCCTCGACCGACAGCGCGCCGGTGCCGCAGCCGGCGTCCAGCAGGCGCAGGCCGTGCAGGTCGGCGGGCAGCCAGTCGAGCAGCGTCGTGCGCATCCGGTCGCGCCCGGCGCGCACGGTGGCGCGGATGCCGCTGACCGGCGCCGACGAGGTCAGGCGCGCCCAGGCCTCGACCGCGGTGCGGTCGAAGTAGTGCTCGATGCGCTCGCGGCGCTCGACGTAGGAGGTGTCCGCAGCCATGTCAGTCGAATCCCAGCAGGTCGAAGATCTCGCGGTCCTTCAGCGCATCCGGCGCCAGCGGGTCGGTGCCCGCCCACAGCGCCGCGGCCAGCCGCAGGTACTCGTTCTGCACCGCCTCGAGCTCGGGCGAGTACTCCATCTCGAACAGCGTCGACTTCTTCAGCCGGCTGCGACGGATCACGTCGAGGTCGGGGAAGTGCGCCATGCGCTTGAGGCCGACGCGGTCGTTGAACTTGTCGATCTGGTCGGTATCCTTGCTGCGGTTGGCGATGACGCCGCCGAGCCGGACGTTGTAGTTCTTCGCCTTCGCCTTGATCGCCTGGACGATCCGGTTCATCGCGAAGATCGAGTCGAAGTCGTTCGCGGTCACGAGCAGCGCGCGGTCGGCATGCTGCAGCGGCGCGGCGAAGCCACCGCACACCACGTCGCCGAGCACGTCGAA
>JAIYAG010000162.1 GCA_027489195.1 Burkholderiales bacterium
CAGCAGCAGTTCGTCCTCCACCAGCTCCTGCAGATCGAGCGAACGCGTCAGGGCCAACACCTCGTCATCACTGTCGGCATCGAGCTCGGCGGCCTCGAAGGCACCGCCCGCCAGGCTCGAGCGCACGCCGAGCGCCAGCAGCTCGTCGTGCAGCGCGCGCAGCGGCGTCTGGCCGGCGCACACGATCACCGTGTCCGCCTCGAACAGGGTCGGCTCGCCGTTCACCCGCGCATGCAGGCCGGCGTCGTCGATGCGCAGGTACTCCACGCCGTTGACCAGCTTCACGCCGCGGCGCGAGAGCGTCATCCGGTGTGTCCAGCCGGTGGTCTTGCCGAGCGAGGCACCGACCGGCGTCGTGCGCCGCTGCAGCAGCCACACCGTGCGATCGGCGGCCTCGACGCGCGGCGCCACGCCGGTGACGCCACCGCGCGGATGGTTGCGGAAGTCGATGCCCCACTCGCGCGCGAAGGTGTCGACGTCGAGCGCGGCCGACGGCCCCGAATGGCTGACCAGCTCGGCGACGTCGAAGCCGATGCCGCCGGCCCCGACGATCGCGACCCGGCGCCCGACCGCGCGCCGTCCGAGGATCACGTCGACGTACGACGCGACCATCGGATGGTCGATGCCCGGCAGCTCGGGCACGCGCGGCTCGATGCCGGTGGCGACGATCACCTCGTCGAAGCCCATCGCGGCCAGCGTGCGCGCGTCGACGCGCGTGTTCAGCCGGGTGTCGACGCCGTGGACCTCGAGCATGCGCCGGTAGTAGCGCAGCGTCTCGACGAACTCCTCCTTGCCGGGAATCCGCTTGGCGAGGTTGAACTGCCCGCCGATCTCGGCCCCGGCCTCGAAGAGCGTCACCGCATGCCCGCGCTGCGCGGCCACGGTCGCATAGGCCAGCCCCGCGGGGCCGGCGCCCACCACCGCGAGGCGGCGGCGCGCGCGCGCCGGCAGGTAGTTCAGCCGCGTCTCGTTGCAGGCGCGCGGGTTCACCAGGCAGGTGACCTGACGGCGCCCGTCGAACGCATGGTCCAGGCACGCCTGGTTGCAGGCGATGCAGGTGTTGATCTCGTCCTCGCGCCCCTCGGCCGCCTTGAGCACCAGCTCGGCGTCGGCCAGCATCGGGCGGGCCATCGACACCAGGTCGGCGTCGCCGCGCGCCAGCACCGCCTCGGCGACCTCGGGCATGTTGATGCGGTTGCTGGTGATCAGGGGCACCGTGAGCTCGCGGCGCAGCCGGCCGGTGACCTGCGCGAACGCGGCGCGCGGCACCATGGTCGCGATCGTCGGCACCGGCGACTCGTGCCAGCAGAAATGGGTGCTGACGATCGTGGCGCCGGCGGCCTCGACGGCACGGCCGAGCGACACCACCTCGTCCCAGGCCAGGCCGCCGTCGAGCATGTCCATTGCGGCGATCCGGAAGACGACGATGAAGTCCGCCCCGACCGCCTCGCGCACGCGCCGCACCACCTCGACCGCGAAGCGCATGCGGTTCGCCCACTCGCCGCCCCAGCGGTCGGTGCGCAGGTTGGTCTTGCGCACGAGGAAGGTGCTGATCAGGTAGCCCGCCGAGCCGATGATCTCCACGCCGTCGTAACCGGCCTCGCGGGCGAGGCGCGCGCAGGTCGCGAAATCCGAGATCTGCTTCTCGATGCCGGCCTCGTCGAGCTCGGCCGGCGCGAAGCGGCCGATGCGCGACTTCACCGCCGACGGCGCGACGCAGGCCGGCGTGCGGGCGAGCGGGCCGGAGTGCAGGATCTGCAGGCAGATCTTCACGTCCGGGTCGGCCGCGTGCACGGCGGCGGTGATCGTGCGGTGCTGCGCGGCTTCCTCGGGCGTGGAGAGCTTGGCGCCCAGACCGCCCTCCTCGTTCGGTGCGAAGCCACCGGTGATGATCATGCCGACGCCGCCGCGCGCGCGCTCGGCGAAGAAGGCGGCCATCCGCTCGAAGCCGCCCTCGGCCTCCTCGAGGCCGGTGTGCATCGAGCCCATCAGGATGCGGTTCTTGAGCCGCGTGAAGCCGAGTTCGAGCGGCGCGAACACGTGCGGATAGCGCGCGGCACCGGGACCGGCCGGAACGGCGCCCGGGGCGGGCGTCGGAAGCGGGCTGCGGATCATGGAAGCACCTCTGAAACGTCGAAGCGCGACAGCCTACCCGCTGACGCCCGTCCGTGCGCGCCGGCGGTACAGCCACCAGCCGGTGCCGGCGAGCGCCGCGAGGGCGACGGTGGCCGTGGGACCGGCGATCCGGCCGGGCCAGTCGGGCTCGGCCTGCATCCAGGCATCGATCAGCTCGCGCCGTTCGGGGGCGTGGATGCGGCGCAGCACGGCGTCCATCACGCCGATCATCGGGGCCGCCGACGGCGCACCCGCCATGCCGAGCGACGACGACATCGGGAGCATGCCCTGCAGCCACAGGTCGTCGGCGCCGAGCTTCAGGATCCAGTAGCGCAGGACCGGCACCGAGCCGGCGAGCACGTCGATTCGCCGGGCAGCCAGCGCGCGCACGCCGTCGGCCATGTCCTCGAAGCGGACGAGGACCGCGTTCGGCGCGGCCGCCGAGATCATGGTGTCGAGTCCGTGGGGCACGCCGACCTTCAGGCCGGCGAGGTCCGCGGGCGACGCGACGTAGCCGAAGCGACGCCGCGTGAACAGGCCGATCGGATGGGTCGCGTACGGCTCGGTGAACGCGAACTGGCCGAGCCGTTCGGGCGTGCGCCCGAGCATCGGGATCAGGTCGACGCCGCCGTCGCGCAGCCGCGCCAGCCCTTCGTCGTGGGTCGCCGACGGCAGGTACTCGAAGCGCAGCCCGGTGAGGCCGGAGGCGCGCGCGAGAAGGTCGACGACGATGCCCCGGGGCGGGCCGCTCCGGAAGGAGAGATAGGGCTGGGCCTCGAAGATGGCGGTCCAGCGCACCACCGGGTGGGCGGCGATCCAGGCGCGCTGCGCGACATCGAGCGCGAGCTCGGACCCGGGTGCCTGGGCACCCGCGCCGGCGGGCAGCGAGGCGATCAGTGCGGTCGCCAGTGCAGCGCGTCTGCGGGTCAACACGGGGACGGATCCGGGGTGCGTACGAATGCGAAGCATCGAGTATCGGGGCTAAGCTCGGCCGATGCACGGGAGATTACCCGTAGGCAGCCCCGCACGAACCACGGGCGGCCCCGCACGACATTCCGGAATCGGCCTTGGACACGGCGACGGCCCGCGCTACGCTCGGCGCAGCGCCGGAACGACCGGCGCGCAAGACGGAACGACACGGAACGACACGAGGAAGACGATGGGCATCGACACCGACCTGCTGGGCTTCTCGCCGGACTGGGACGTCCCGGTCCGCTACATCGAGCGCACGCATGCCTGGTACGACGCGCTCGGCACCGCCAACCCGTACCGCTATGCGTCGTATGCCGAGGTGCCCTTCGCGCCGATGCGCACGCCGCTGGCGGGCGCCCGGATCGCGCTGCTGACCACCGCGGCGCCCTTCGACCCGGCCAAGGGCCCGCAGGGCGCAGGCGCGCCGTACAACGCCGGCGCCAAGTTCTACAAGGCGTACTCGGGCGACACCACGCTCGAGCACGACCTTCGCATCTCGCACCTGGGCATCGACCGGCGCCAGCAGACCGACGACGCGAACTGCTGGTTCCCGCTGCCGGCGCTGCGCCGGGCGGCGGCAGCGGGCCGCATCGGCCCGCTCGCCCCGCGGTTCCACGGCGTGCCGACCAACCGCAGCCAGCGCCACACGATCGAGGTCGACTGCCCCGACGTGCTGGCCCGCTGCCGTGCGGATGCCATCGACGCGGCGATCCTGGTCGCCAACTGCCCGGTGTGCCACCAGACGATGGCACTGATCGCGCGCTACCTCGAGGCCGCCGGCATCCCGACGGTGGTGGTGGGCGCGGCCAAGGACATCGTCGAGACCTGCGGGGTGCCGCGCTTCGTGTTCAGCGACGTGCCGCTCGGCAGCGCCGCCGCCCTGCCCGACGACCCGGCCTCGCAGGACGCGACGCTCGCGCTGGCGCTCTCGCTGCTCGAGCATGCGTTCGCGCCGCGCACCACGGTGCAGAGCCCGATGCGCTGGCATCGCGAGCGCGACTGGAAGCGGCACGTGATGAACGTCGCCGCGCTGACGCCCGAGGAGCTCGAGCAGCGGCGGGCGGAGAACCGGGCGATCAAGCAGGTCGCGCAGGCGGTGCGGGACACGACGCTGGCGGGGGGCTGAGCCAGGCCGGCCCCGGGGCGGCGCCGGCCCTCAGCCGAGGGTCGCCTCGCCCTGGCCCAGCACCACCAGGTCGCCGCGCGCCGGCACGCTCGCCCTGAAGCGCGCCGTCGCACCGTCGCGCCACAGCTCGATCCGCAGCCGGTCGCCCGGCAGCACCGGCGCCGCGAAGCGCAGCGACAGGCCGAGCAGGCGGCTCGAGTCGTCGTCGAGGTAGGCGCGCATCAGTGCGCGCCCGACCATCCCGTAGCCGCACAGCCCGTGCAGGATCGGCCGATCGAAGCCCGCTGCGCGCGCGAAGCTCGGGTCGGCGTGCAGCGGGTTCGGGTCGGCGACCAGCCGGTAGATCAGCGCCTGCTGCGGCAGCGTCGCCAGCTCGACGACCGCATCGGGCGGGCCCTCGGGGGCGACGGGACGCGGCGCGGACACCGTGTCGCCGCCGGGCGGACCGTTCCCCGCGCGCGCCGAGAAGCCGCCGTCGCCGCGGGCCATCAGCGTCATCGTCTGGGTCGCCAGCGGCGTGCCGGCGGCATCGGCGAGCGTGCGCTCGAG
>JAIYAG010000191.1 GCA_027489195.1 Burkholderiales bacterium
ACCTCGGCCTGGTGAAGGTGGACGAGCCCTTCACCCGCCTGCTCACCCAGGGCATGGTGCTCAACCACATCTACTCGCGGCGCACCGAGCGCGGCGGCGTCGAGTGCTTCTGGCCCGAGGAGGTCACCGACGTGCACGGCCCCGACGGCCGCGTCACGCATGCGGTGCTCAAGTCCGACGGCTCGCGCATCGAGTACGAGGGCGTGGGCACCATGTCCAAGTCCAAGAACAACGGCGTCGACCCGCAGGCGCTGATCGACCGCCACGGTGCCGACACCGCACGCCTGTTCGTGATGTTCGCGAGCCCGCCCGAGCAGACGCTCGAGTGGTCCGACAGCGGCGTCGACGGCGCGAGCCGCTTCCTGCGCCGGCTGTGGGCGTTCTGCCATGCGCGCCGCGGCGCGGTGGCCTCGGCCGCGGGCAGCCGCGTCGCCGATCATGTCGCGGCGATGCCGGCGGCAGCCAAGACCCTGCGCCGCGAGATCCACGGCGTGCTCCGGCAGGCGAGCTACGACTACGAGCGCAAGCAGTACAACACCGTCGTGTCGGCGGCGATGAAGATGCTCAACGCGCTCGAGTCGGCGAAGCTCGGCGACGACGCGGCGAGCGCCGCGGCGCTGCGCGAGACGCTGTCGGTCGCGCTGCGCGTGCTCTACCCGATCGTGCCGCACGTCGGCCATGCGCTGTGGCGCGAGCTCGGCTACGACGCCGAGTCGGGCGACCTGCTCGATGCCCCCTGGCCGCAGGTCGACGAGGCCGCGCTGGTCCAGGACGAGCTCGAGCTGGTGCTGCAGGTCAACGGCAAGGTGCGCGGCTCGCTGCGCGTGCCGGCGAGCGCCGACCGCGCGGCGATCGAGGCGGCGGCCGTCGCCTCCGAGGCGGTGCAGCGGCTGGCCGAGGGCCGTGCGCCGAAGAAGGTGGTGGTGGTGCCGGGCCGCCTCGTGAACGTGGTCGTCTGACATGACCCGGCCGCTCGCGCCGTCCGTGCGCGCGCCGCTCGCCGGCCGCCGGCGGCTGCTGGTGGCCGGTCTGCCCGCGCTGCTCGCGGCCGGCTGCGGCTTCAAGCTGCGGGGCCAGACCGAGCTGCCGTTCAAGACCTTCCATTCGCCGCTGCCGGCGAGCTCGCAGTTCGGCGGCGAGCTGCGTCGCTCGCTGCGTACCAACGGCGCCACCATCGTCGAGCGCCGCGAGGACGCCCAGGTGCGCTTCGAGCTGCTCGGCGAGGCGCCCGAACGCGAGATCGCCGCGCTGTCCACCAGCGGTCGGCCGCGCGAGTACCAGCTGCGCTACCGGATCCGCTGGCAGGTGCGCGACGCGAGCAATGCCGAGCTGATCCCGCCGAGCGAGATGGTGCTGCGCCGGCAGGTGACCGTGCTCGACGTGCAGGGGATCGTGAACGAGGAGGAGGTGCTGCTCCTCTACCGCGACATGCGCATCGACGCGATCCAGCAGATCCTGCGGCGCCTCGCGGTGCTGCCGCCCCAGCCCCCGCTGCCGTGATCCTGTCCGACGCCACCCTGCCCCGTGCGCTCGAGCGTGCCCGCGGCGTCCCGCCGCCGGTCGTCTGGATCGCGAGCGACGAGCCCCTGCTGGGCCTCGAGTCGGCCGACCTCGTGCGCGCCTCGGCGCGCGCGGCCGGCTTCGACGAGCGCAGCGTGTTCCACGTCGACCGGTACTTCCGGCCCGAGGTGCTGATGCAGGAGGCGGGCGCGCTGTCGCTGTTCGCGAGCCGCCGCCTGCTCGAGCTGCGCCTGACGGGCAAGGCCGCCAAGGAGCTCGGCGAGTCGCTCGCCGAGTCGGTGCCACGCCTGCCCGACGACATCCGGCTGCTGGTCACCGGCCCGCGCCTCGACAAGGCCGCCAAGTCGGCGGCCTGGTTCGGGCGCGTCGAGCAGGCCGGCTGGCTGGTCGAGATCCCGGTGGTGGAGCGCGACCGCCTGCCGCGCTGGATCGGCGAGCGGCTGCAGCGGGGCGGCCAGCAGGCCGATCCGCCGACCCTGCAGCTGATCGCCGAGCGCGTCGAGGGCAACCTGCTGGCCGCCAAGCAGGAGGTCGCCAAGCTCGGCCTGCTGCTGCCGCAGGGCAAGCTCGAGTTCGAGGCGGTCCGGGCCGCCGTGCTCGACGTGGCGCGCTGGGATGCGTTCGACCTGGTCGACGCGGCCCTGTCCGGCGACGTCGACCGCGCGATGCGCTGCGCGGCCGGCCTGCGCGCCGAAGGCGCGGCGGTGCCCCTGGTGCTGTGGGCGGTCGCCGAGGCGGTGCGCACGCTGGGCCGCATGGTGGGTGCCCGAGACGCCGGCCGCCCGGTGGCGCCGGTGCTCGCGCAGGCGCGTGTCTGGGGCGACAAGGAGCGGGCCTACCACGCGGCTGCCCGGCGGCTCGACGCGCCCCGGCTGCGGCTGCTGCTGCGGGCCTGCGGGCGCGCCGATAGAATGACCAAGGGCGTGCTCGCCGGTGACGACTGGCAGGCGCTGGAGGCGATCGCGCTCGGCCTGGCCGGCGCGGCGTCGCTGGCCCTGGCCTGCGACCCGGCGCTCGTCGCCGATGCCGCGGACGCGGGCTGACCGCGCCGCCTGGAGTCTCCACGATGAATCCGATCGACATCCCGGTCTACGTCGCAGACGTCGGCCGCCGCGCACGCGAGGCGTCGCGCCACACCGCCCGCGCGTCCACCGCCGCGAAGGACGAGGCCCTGCTCGCCGCGGCCGCCGCCATCCGGCGCGAGGCCGTCGCGCTGGCCGCCGAGAACGCCCGCGACCTCGAGGCGGCGCGCCACGCCGGCCACGATCCGGCCTTCGTCGACCGGCTCGCGCTCACCCCGAAGGTCATCGAGTCGATGGCGGTCGGCCTCGAGCAGATCGCCGCCCTGCCCGATCCGGTGGGCGAGATGAGCGATCTGCGCTTCCGGCCCTCCGGGATCCAGGTCGGCAAGATGCGCGTGCCGCTCGGCGTGATCGGCATCGTCTACGAGTCGCGCCCGAACGTGACCATCGACGCGGCGGGCCTGTGCATCAAGTCGGGCAACGCGACGATCCTGCGCGGCGGCTCCGAGGCGATCCACAGCAACCGTGCGCTCGCCGTGCTGATCCGCGAAGGCCTGGAGCACGCCGGCCTGCCGGCCGATGCGGTGCAGCTCATCGACACCACCGACCGGGCCGCCGTCGGTGCGCTGATCCAGAGCCCCGAGTTCGTCGACGTGATCGTGCCGCGCGGCGGCAAGTCGCTGATCGAGCGCATCTCGAAGGACGCCCGCGTCCCGGTCATCAAGCACCTCGACGGCATCTGCCACGTCTACGTCGACGACGACGCCGACCTGGAGAAGGCCATCCGCATCGCCGACAACGCCAAGACGCAGCGCTACTCGCCGTGCAACACCATGGAGACGCTGCTGGTCGACCGCGGCATCGCGCCGCGGCTGCTGCCGCCGCTCGGCCGCATCTACGTCGACAAGGGCGTCGAGCTGCGCGGCTGCCCGGCCACCCGCGAGCTGCTCGCCGCGGCCGGCCTGCCCTGCGCGGCGGCGACCGAGGCAGACTGGGCGACCGAGTACCTCGCCCCGATCCTGGCGATCCGCATCGTCGACGGCCTGGACGAGGCGATGGCGCACATCGCGCGCTGGGGCTCGGCGCACACCGATGCGATCGTCACCGAGGACCATTCGCGGGCGATGCGCTTCCTGCGCGAGGTCGACTCGGCGAGCGTGATGATCAACGCGTCCACCCGCTTCGCCGACGGCTTCGAGTACGGACTGGGCGCCGAGATCGGCATCTCGACCGACAAGCTGCATGCGCGCGGACCGGTGGGCCTCGAGGGCCTGACCTCGCTGAAGTGGGTGGTGTTCGGCTCCGGACAGGTCCGGAGCTAGTCACTCCGACGCTAGCCGGCCGGCGGCCCGGCGACGACCGTGATCCGGACCTCGCCGACCACCACCTTCTGGCCGGCTCTCACCTTGCGGCTGCGGCGCGACTCGACGACGCCGTCGACCCGCACCGCGCCGGCATCCACCATCACCTTGGCCGCCCCGCCGCTCGGGGCCGTGCCGGTGGCCTTGAGCAGCGCGTCCAGGGCGATGTGATCGCCCCGCAGGACGAAGTTCACGCCAGGGTCGGGACCGGCCCGAGGTAGTCGCGCTTGCCGATGTCCACGCCGTTGTGGCGCCGGATCGCGTAGGCCGTCATCACGTGGAAGTAGAAGTTCCGCTGCGCCCAGTGGAGCAGGTAGGTACGGCCGTCGAACACGTAGGTGCTCGCCCGGGTCGGCACCTCGACGCGCCGGCTCTCGGCGCCTTCGTACTTCTCGGCGGGCACGCTCGCGATGAACGCGCGGGTCTTCTCGATGCGCGCGCGGAGCTGCTCGATCGTCGACTCGTCGTCGGCGAACTTCGGCGCCTCGACTCCGGTCAGGCGCGAGACGCCGAACTTCGCCGAGTCGGTCGCGATCTGCACCTGGCGCACCAGCGGGAACATGTCGGGCGCGAGGCGCGACTGCAGCAGCACGGCCACGTCGTAGCCCTTGGCGGTCGCATGGGCCGCAGCCTTGTCGAGCAGCGTGGCGAGGTTGCGCAGCATCGCGTCGAACACCGGCACCGCGGTGTCGTGGAGGGTCGTCATCGTTCGTGTCTCCTTCGGGAACGCTGCGATGCTAGCACCGCGTGCGGCCGCGAGCGGAGCGAGCCGGTACAATCTGCCGATGCTCTGGGTCAAGTCGCTGCACATCATCTTCGTGACCAGCTGGTTCGCCGGCCTGTTCTACCTGCCGCGCATCCTGGTGAATCTCGCGATGGTGGACCCCGCCTCCACCGCCGAGCGCGAGCGGCTCCTCACCATGGCCCGCAAGCTCTACCGGTTCATGGGCCCGCTGATGGTGCTCGCGCTCGGCTTCGGCTTCTGGCTCTGGTTCGGCTGGGGCTTCGGCGGCGGCTGGCTGCACGCGAAGCTCGCGCTGGTGGTCGCGCTGGTGGGCTACCACCACCTGTGCGGCGCGATGATCCGGCGCTTCGCCGACGGCGCGAACCGCCGCTCCCACGTCTGGTACCGCTGGTTCAACGAGGCGCCGGTGCTGCTGCTGGTGGCGGTGGTGATCCTCGTGGTGGTCAAGCCGTTCTGAAGGCCGGCGCCCCGGCGCGCCGCCGTTCCCCTGTCCCACGCGAGGAGACCCGCACGATGAAGACCGTCAGCTACTACTTCACCCCCGCCTCGCCGTGGACCTACCTCGGTCACGCGCGCTTCGTCGAGATGACCCAGCGCCACGGCGCGACCGTCCGGCTGCGCCCGGTCGACCTCGGCCGCGTCTTCCCGGTCTCCGGCGGCCTGCCGCTCGCCAAGCGCGCACCGCAGCGCCAGGCCTACCGGCTGCACGAGCTCGCGCGCTGGCGCGACGCGGTCGGCGTGCCGCTGACGGTCCATCCGAAGTTCTTCCCGGTGCCGGCCGACCTTGCCGCCAAGACGATCATCGCCGCCGACCTCGCCGCCGGCACCGATGCCGCGCTCGGACTGGCCGGTGCGGTGATGCGCGCGTGCTGGGCCGAGGAGCGCGACATCGCGGACGCGGCGACGCTGGCCGCGATCGTCGCCGCGCAGGGCCTCGACGCCGCCGCGCTCGCCGCCCGGGCCGACGCGGCCGCCGCGGCCTACGACGCCTACACCGCCGAGGCCGTCGAACACCAGGTGTTCGGCGCCCCCTGGTACCAGGTCGGCGACACCCCGTTCTGGGGCCAGGACCGGCTCGAGTTCGTCGACCGCGCGCTGGCCCGCGGGTGAGCGCTTCGCCGTCCCCGGCGCGCGGGCGGGGGCCCGCCGCGGCCGCGCCGACCGTGTTCTTCGCGCCCTGTCCGCGCGGCCTCGAGGCGGTGCTCGCCGACGAGCTGCGCGGGCTCGGTGCCACGGTGCGCGAGACGCCTTCCGGGGGCGTGCGCTTCGAGGGCGACACCCAGGTGGCGCTGATGGCGAACCTGCATTCGCGGATCGCGAGCCGCGTGCCTCAGCAGGTGGCACACGGCTCGTACCGCGGCGAGGACGACCTCTACCGGCTCGCCCACGAGACCGAGTGGGAGCGCTGGCACGACCCGCTCGCCTCGCTGCGCGTCGACACCACCGCGGTCGGTGCGCCGGTGCGCAGCCTGCAGTTCGCGACGCTGCGGATCAAGGACGGCATCGTCGACCGCGCCCGCGAGCGGGTCGGCGACCGCCCCTCGATCGAGAAGCAGCGTCCCGACCGGCGCGTGTTCGCGTTCCTGGACGCAGGCCGCTGCACGCTCTACCTCGACTGGTCCGGCGAGTCGCTCTTCAAGCGCGGGTGGCGGCGCGACGGCGTCGAGGCGCCGATGAAGGAGAACCTCGCGGCCGGCCTGCTCGCGATCGCGGGCTGGCAGCCGGGCACGCCGCTGCTCGACCCGTTCTGCGGTTCGGGCACGATCGTCGTCGAGGCCGCGATGATCGCCGCCGGCGTGCCACCCGGGGCGCAGCGGCCGTTCGCCTTCGAGCGCATGCGCGGCTTCGATCGCAACGCCTGGGAGCGGATGCGCCGCGTCGTGCCGCGCGAGGCGCCGGCGGCGGCGTCGATCTTCGGGTCGGACGTGTCGGAGGCGGCGATCGCCGCGGCCCGCGCGAACCTCGCGCGCTGCGGCGCCGATCCGCGCTGGGTGTCGCTGCGCCAGATCGACGTCCTGCACCTGGAGGCCGCACCCGCGCCGTCGGGGCTGCTGCTCGCCAACCCGCCGTACGGCGAGCGCCTCGACGTGAAGGGCCGCGAATCGCTGACCGGTGCCGAGCGCTTCTGGCCCGCGTTCGCCACGCAGCTCAAGCAGAAGTTCGCCGGCTGGAGCGTGGGCCTGTTCACCAACGACCTCGAGGTGCCGCGGATGATGCGGCTCAAGCCCTCGAAGCGCACGCCGCTCTTCAACGGCGCGCTCGAATGCCGGCTGTTCCGGATCGAGATGGTGGCGGGCTCGGCGAGGAAGGACGCACCGCCGGCCTGAGGCGGCGGCTCAGAAGCCGCGCGCGGCGTCTCACACGATGTCGAGGTGCTCGGTGCCCGCGTTCAGGTCGCGGCTGGTGCGCTTGCTGTTGAGCTTGATGTTCAGCCGCAGGTCGTTCACCGAGTCGGCGTTGCGCAGCGCATCCTCGTAGCTGATCTTGCCCTTCTCGTACAGGTCGAAGATTGCCTGGTCGAAGGTCTGCATGCCGAGCTCGCGCGACTTCTTCATCACGTCCTTGATGCCCGAGACC
>JAIYAG010000137.1 GCA_027489195.1 Burkholderiales bacterium
GAACACGTTGTTCTCGAACAGCGCAGCCTGCACTTCCATGCCGCGTCCGGTGATGCCCCGCTGCAGCAGCGCGCCCAGCACGCCGATCGCGCCGAACATCCCGCCCATGATGTCGTTGACGCTGGTGCCCGCGCGCAGCGGATCGCCGGGGCGCCCGGTCATGTAGGCGAGGCCGCCCATCATCTGCACCACCTCGTCGAGCGCGGTGCGGTGGTCGTAGGGGCCGGGCAGGAAGCCCTTGGCGCTGACGTAGATCAGGCGCGGGTTCACCGCGGACAGCGCGGCGTGGTCGAGGCCGTACTTGACCATCGTGCCGGGCTTGAAGTTCTCGACCACGACGTCGGCGGACGCGGCGAGCTCGCGTGCGACGGCGGCGCCCTCGGCCGAATGCAGGTCGATCTCGATGCTCTTCTTGTTCCGGTTGAACATCGGGAAGAAGCCGGCACCGGCGCCCAGCAGCCGGCGCGTGCCCTCGCCGCCGATCGGCTCGACCTTGATCACCTCGGCGCCCAGGTCGGCGAGCACCATGCCGCAGGTCGGGCCCATGACCATGTGGGTGAACTCGACGACGCGCACGCCCTTCAGGGGCTGCGGGGCGGCGGTGGGGGTCTCGGTGGCGGTCTCGGGGGTCATCTCGGCTGCGGGTCTCGGGGCATCGTTCAGGCCGCCGCGTGCGGCCGCATCGTCTTCGGCAGGCCGGCGCGCCAGATCGCGCCGTGCAGCGGCTCGCCCTCGAGCCAGCCGGCGATCTCGGCGCGCAGCGCGATCAGCGCGTCGAAGTCCAGGCCGGTGGGCACGCCCATGCTGGCGAACAGGTAGGCGAGGTCCTCGGTGGCGACGTTGCCGCTCGCGCCGGGCGCGTGCGGACAGCCGCCGATGCCGCCGACGCAGCCGTCGAAGGCGCGCACGCCGACCGACCAGGCGGCATAGGCGTTGGCCGCGCCGAGGCCGCGGGTGTCGTGGAAGTGCGCGCCCGCGAGCCGGTCGCCGGCGACGCGGCGCACCGCCTCGAAGACACGCGCGACGGCCGCGGGGTCGGCGTAGCCCACCGTGTCGGCGAGCGCGACGCGGTCGATGCCGAGGTCGAGCACCGCCTGCACCAGTGCCAGCACCGCCTCGATCGGCACGGGGCCCTGCAGCGTGCAGCCGAAGGCGGTGCTGATGCCGGCCTCGATGACACACGGCGAGCCGGCCGAGTCGCGCGCGGCGCGGATGGCGCCCAGCTCGCGGACCACCTCCTCGGGCGGCTTGCGCAGGTTCGCGAGGCTGTGCGCGCGGCTCGCCGACAGCGGCAGGACCATCGTGTGCGCGCCCGACTCGAGCGCGCGCTCGGCGCCCTTGAGGTTGGGCACGAGCACGGTCACGTCTAGCCCGGGCAGCGTGCGTGCGAAGGCGACCAGCTCGGCGGTATCGGCCAGCTGCGGCAGCAGCCGCGGCGGCACGAACGAGCCGACCTCGACCGCGCGCAGCCCGGCCCCGTGCAGGCCGCGCAGCCACGCGCGCTTGACCTCGGTGGGCACGGTCCGGGCGATCGACTGCAGGCCGTCGCGCAGGCTGGTGTCGCGGATGAGGACGGGCTGGGGCTGCGGGTCGGTGTGCATGACGGCGGACTCTAGCCGTTCCGGTAGGGCGCCGAAAGTGGTATTCAGTCCGGCTAGCCGTTCCAATCGGGAACGGCAGTCCGGAGACTCGGATGCGCCACCCCATCGATCCCGTCACGCTGCGCCTGTTCGTCGCCGTCTGCGAGACGGGCAGCATCGCGCGCGCCGCCGGGCGCGAAGCCCTGGTCGCCTCGGCGGTCAGCAAGCGCATCGGTGCGATCGAGGACCGCCTGGGCACGCCGCTGCTGGTGCGCGGGCGGCGCGGCGTCGAACCGACGCCGGCCGGTGATGCGCTGCTGCGGCAGGCGCGCGAGGTGCTCGGCGCGCTCGAGCGGCTCGAGGCGGAGCTCGACGGCTTCGCCGGCGGCGTGCAGGGCAGCGTGCGGGTGGCGGCGAGCGTGTCGGCGCTGGCCGAAGACCTGCCCGACGATGTCGCCGCCTTCCTGGCCGCCCATCCGGCGCTGCGGGTGTCGCTCGACGAGCGTCCGAGCCAGGACGTGGTGCGCGACGTGCGCGCCGGCAGTGCCGAGCTCGGCGTCGCCTGGGATGCGGTCGATGCGCAGGGGCTGGCCGCCGTGCCCTACCGGCGCGACCACCTGCAGGTGATCGTCCCGCCCACTCATCCGCTCGCCGGGCGCGCGCGCGTGGCCTTCGTCGACACGCTCGGGCATCCGTCGGTGGCGCTGGCGGGCGCGGGGCTGGTCGGCCGCCTCATGCAGCGCGAGGCGGCGCTGCACGGACGCACGCTGTCGCACCGGATGCAGGTCTCGAGCCTCGACGCCTGCCTGCGTATCGTGGCGGCCGGCATGGGGCTGGCGATCCTGCCGGCGGAGTCGGCGGCGGTGCAGGCCCGCGCGCGGCACCTGGTGATGCGCCCGCTCGACGAGCCCTGGGCCGAGCGCCGCTTCGTCGTGCTGTCGCGCGAGCCCGCGACGCTCCCGGGGGCGGCGCGTCGGCTGCGCGAGCACCTCGGACGCTGCGGACCGCCGCCGGTTCGCGGGGCTTGAGCGGCAGCGCCAGCCCCTGCCCGGTCGCGCGGCCGAGCGGCCCGGCCCGGCCCGGCGCGCCGCCCGGCGCCTCAGCGCCCGGGGATCCAGTTCGTGCCGGCCAGCGGCACGCCGGCCATCGCCGCGGCCTCCACCGTCAGCGCCACCAGGTCCTCGCGCTCGAGGTGGTGGACGTCCTGCTTGCCGCAGGCCCGCGCGATGGTCGAGACCTCCATCGCCATCGTCTTCAGGTAGTTGCGCACGCGCCGCGCGCCCACCGGCGGCTGCAGCCGCTGCTCGAGCACCGCATCCTGCGTGGTCACGCCCACCGGGCAGCGCCCGGTGTGGCAGTGGTGGCAGAAGCCCGGCGCGGTGCCGAGCGCCGCGTAGTCGTCGGTGCAGGGCACGTGCTCGCCGCCCGAGCCGTCGGGCCGGGCATCGCGGATCCAGGTGTCGCTGTTGCAGCCGAGCGCCATCAGCACGCCCTGCCCGATCGACACCGCGTCGGCGCCCATCGCGAGCGCCTTGGCGACGTCTGCGCCGGTGCGGATGCCGCCGGAGACGATCAGCTGCACCTGGCCCTTCATGTTGAGGTCCTCGAGCGCGTCGACCGCCTGGCGCACCGCGGCCAGCGTCGGGATGCCGACGTTCTCGATGAAGACGGTCTGCGTGGCGGCGGTGCCGCCCTGCATGCCGTCGACCACCACCACGTCGGCGCCCGCGTGCACCGCGAGCTTGACGTCGTGGAAGGTGCGGGTGGCGCCGACCTTCACGTAGATCGGCTTCTCCCAGTCGGTGATCTCGCGCAGTTCCTTGATCTTGATGGCGAGGTCGTCGGGGCCGGTCCAGTCGGGATGCCGGCAGGCGCTGCGCTGGTCGACGCCCTCGGGCAGCGTGCGCATCGCGGCGACCCGCGGGTTCACCTTCTGACCCAGCAGCATGCCGCCGCCGCCGGGCTTGGCGCCCTGCCCGATCACGATCTCGATCGCGTCGGCGCGCCGAACGTGGTCGGGGTCGAAGCCGTAGCGCGAGGGCAGGCACTGGTAGACCAGGGTCTTCGAGGAGCCGCGCTCCTCCTCGGTCATGCCGCCGTCGCCGGTGGTGGTCGAGGTGCCGGCCTCGGTGGCCGCGCGCCCGAGCGCGTCCTTCACGTTCGCCGACAGCGAGCCGAAGCTCATGCCGGCGACGGTGATCGGGATGGCGAGCTCGATCGGCTTCGTCGCGAAGCGCGTGCCGAGCACGGTCTTCGTCGAGCAGCGCTCGCGGTAGCCCTCGAGCGGATAGCGCGACAGCGACGCGGCGAGGAACACCAGGTCGTCGAAGTGCGGCACCTTCCGCTTGGCGCCCAGGCCGCGGATCTCGTAGAGGCCGGTGGCCGACGCGTGCTGGATGTAGTCGAGCACGCGGCGGTCGTAGCCCCAGCTCTCCTCTCGCTGGATCTTCATCGTTCAGTACTCCTGCTGCGCATCGACGTTCCAGTGGTACAGGGAGCGCGCCGAGGCGATGCGCTTGAATTCGCGCGGGTCGTGCGCGAGGCCCGCCTGCGCGAGCAGGCCGGCGACCGCCGTGTAGTCGGCATCGGTCATGTCCTCGAAGCGGGCATCGGCGCCGAGCGACTTCACGCTGCCGCGCACGTAGATCACCGCCTCGTAGAGCGAGTCGCCGAGCGCATCGCCCGCGTCGCCGCAGACGACGAGACGGCCGGCCTGCGCCATGAACATCGAGAAGCTGCCGACGCTGCCGCCGACCACGATGTCGCCGCCCTTGAGCGAGATGCCGCAGCGCAGCCCGCAGTCGCCCTCGATCACCAGCAGCCCGCCCCGCGCGGAGGCGCCCGCCGACACCGAGGCGAAGCCCTTGACGCGCACCAGCCCGCTCATCATGTTCTCGGCGACGCCGGGGCCGGCGTTGCCGTGGACCACGACGGTGGCGTGCTTGTTCATGCCCGCCGCGTAGTAGCCGGCGTGCCCGGCGATGTCGACGTGCACCGGCGCATCCAGGCCGACGGCGATGGAGTGCGCGCCGTCCGGATGCTCGACGCGCACGTGCGTCGTGCCGAAGAGGTCCTTGTGCAGGAAGCGGTTGAGCTCGCGCAGGCCGACGCTCGCGAGGTCGAAGGTCTTGGAGCCGCTCATGCCGTGGCCCGCCATGCGTAGATCCGCTCGGGCTGGGGCTCGTAGAGCTTGGCCCCCGAGACGCCCGGCAGGTGCGCGAGCGAGCGGTACTCGGAGGCGATCGCCACCCAGTCGTCGGTCTCGGCGACCAGTGCGGGCTTGCAGGCGAAGCCGTCGCGCACGATCGCGAGCGCGTCGGAGGTGCCCATCAGGAAGGTGTAGAAGCCGTCGAGCTCGTCGAAGCCCTGGGTCAGCGCCTGCTCGAGCGTGTCGCCCTCGCGCATGCGCCACTCGAGCCAGCGGCAGGCGGCCTCGGTGTCGCAGTCGCCGTCGAAGGCGATGCCCAGCGGCTCGAGCTTGCGCCGCAGGCTGTACGGGTTCGACAGCGAGCCGTTGTGCACCAGGCACCAGTCCTCGCCGGCGGTGTAGGGGTGCGCGTTCTCGGGCGTGACCGCCGACTCGGTCGCCATGCGGGTGTGCGCGACCAGGTGCGTGCCCGAGAAGCCCGCCAGGCCGTACTTGTCCGCGATCTGCTGCGGCGTGCCGACGTCCTTGTACAGGTCGATCGCACGGCCCGCCGACAGCACGTGCAGCGCGGGGAAGGTCGCGCGCAGGCCGGCGCGCAGCACCGCCGGCGCCGCATCGGAGGTCACGATGCCGTGGTTCGCGCGGACCGCGAGCGTCGCGTCCTCGCCCAGGCCGTGGCGCAGCGCGTCCCAGTCGAAGCCGTCGGGCGCCTGCACGCTCAGCTTGCGCTGGCCGGCGGGCAGCGGCTCGGTGAACACGGCGATGCCGGCCGAGTCCGGGCCGCGTTCGGTCATGCCGATCAGCATCGGCTCGGCCCATTCGCCGAGCCGGTC
The DNA here is from genome assembly GCA_027489195.1 of Burkholderiales bacterium. Taxonomy (GTDB): domain Bacteria; phylum Pseudomonadota; class Gammaproteobacteria; order Burkholderiales; family Burkholderiaceae_E; genus UBA4615. The sequence goes on from JAIYAG010000137.1 coordinate 5,562, forward strand.
GCGCAGCGAGGGGTTCCTGATCATCAATCCGACGATGCCGCACATCGGGCAGGTGCTCCGTGGTTCAGAAGGGTTCGACTTCAGAAGAATTCGACGTAGCGCTCGCGTTCCCAGTCGGACACGTGGCGCGAGTACTCGACCCACTCCATCCGCTTGAGACGCACGAACTCCGCGGCCAGCGCCTCGCCGAGCCCGGCGCGCACCACCGTGTCCGCCTCCAGCGCGTCGAGGGCCTCGCCCAGCGTCTGGGGCAGCAGCCCGATGCCGTGCTCGGCGAGCTTGGCGGGCGTCCATTCGTACAGGTTCTCGTTGACGGGCGCACCCGGGTCGATCCGGTTGCGGATGCCGTCCATGCCGGCCGCGAGGATGGCCGCGGTGGCGAGGTAGGGGTTGCACGAGCCGTCCGGCAGGCGCAGCTCGAGCCGGCCGTAGGGCACGCGCACCGTCGCGGTCCGGTTGTTGTCGCCGTAGGCGATGTAGGCCGGCGCCCAGGTCGCGCCCGACAGCGCGCGGCCGACGACCAGGCGCTTGTACGAGTTGACGGTGGGCGCACAGACCGCGGCGAGCGCGCGCGCGTGCTTCAGCAGCCCGCCGAGGAAGTGGTAGCCGGTCTGCGACAGGCCCAGGCCGTGGCGGTCCGAGTCGTCGTGGAACAGGTTCTTCGAGGTGGCGCTGCCCAGCGACAGGTGGAAGTGCGTGCCGGTGCCGGTGCGGTCGGAGAACGGCTTGGGCATGAAGCTCGCGATCAGGCCGTGGGCCCGCGCGATCTCGCTCGCGGCCATCTTGAAGAAGACCAGCCGGTCGGCCGAGGACAGCGCATCGCCGTAGGTGAAGTTCACCTCGAACTGGCCGTTCGCGTCCTCGTGGTCGATCTGGTAGACGTCGAGGCCGGCCGGCTTCACCGCGTCGACGATCGCCTCGAGCACGGCGGACGAGCGGGCGAGGCCCTTGTAGTCGTAGCAGGGCTTCTCGAGCGTGTCGGTGCCGTCGGCGGGCTCGAGCCGGCCGTCGGCGCCGCGCTTGAGCAGCATGAACTCGGGCTCGATGCCGGTGAAGAGGGTCAGCCCCTCGCTGGCCAGCTCGGCGAGCTGGCGCTTGAGCGCGACCCGCGAGCACAGCGCGTAGGGCGCGCCCTTGACGTGGCCGTCGCAGGCGATGCGGGCGTAGCCCGGCAGCCAGGGCATCGGCGCGAGCGTCGCCGGGTCGCCCACCGCCATGTAGTCGGCGCCCTCGGGGCCCATGCCCATGCCCCAGATCGCGAAGGCCGCGAAGCCCGCGCCCTCTTCCAGCACCATGCGAAGGTGCTCCGCCGGCACCGCCTTGGCCTTGGCCGAGCCGTGGATGTCGACGAACTGCGCGAGCACGAGCTTGATCTTGTGCCGCTCGAGCCAGGCGCGGGCGTCGGCGGCGGAGGTGGGCGAGGCCATGCTGACTCCGTCTGGGCCCGGCGCGGCAGCACGCGTCGGGCGTTGGAAGGGCGGACAGGGGCGGACAGGGGCGTTCTGGTGACCCTGGCGCTGGGGCCGGGTTGAACTGGATGATATTTTTTTGCATCATAGGAGTCAACATGAGCAAGGCCTCCATCGAGTCGCTCGACCGTCACATCGGCCTGCAGGTCCGCGAGGCGCGCCTGCGCAACCGGCTGACCATCGCCGACGTCGCGCATCTGGCGGAGCTCTCGCCCGGCATGCTGTCCAAGATCGAGAACGGCCAGGCCACCGCCAGCCTCGACTCGCTGGTGCGGATCGCGAACGCGCTGGGCGTGACGCTGGGCGCGCTCTTCAAGGGCTACGGCGCCCCGGGCGGCGCGGCGCGGCTCGTCAAGGCCGGCGAGGGCATGGAGGTGGTCCGGCGCGGGACCGCCAAGGGCCACACCTACCACCTGCTGTCGTACGACCAGGGTCCGCGCAAGCGCTTCGAGCCCTTCCTGATCTCGATGGACGACGCCTCGGAGGTGTTCCCGACCTTCGAGCACGACGGCACCGAGTTCATCCACATGCTCGCCGGGCGGCTGGAATACCGCCACGGCGACGCGACCTACCTGCTCGAGCCGGGCGACTCGCTGACCTTCGACGGCACGGTGCCGCACGGTCCGGAACGCATCCTCGAGGTGCCGATCCGGTTCCTGACCGTCATCGTGTACGACACGCCGGCGCCGGAGTGAGCGCACGCTCTCGCCGGAACCCTCACCCTCTCACCTCGTCAGACCATCTACGATGTCCACACCCCTGGCTTCCGATTCGTATGACCTGATCGTCGTCGGCGCCGGCGTCGTCGGCTGCTCGGTCGCCTGGCACGCCGCCGCGCTCGGTGCCGGACGGGTGCTGCTGGTCGACCGCGGCGGCATCGCCGAGGGCACCTCCAGCCAGTCGAGCAGCATCCTGCGCACGCACTATTCGGTGCGCGAGAACGTCGAGCTGGCCCGCCGCTCCTGGTCGGTCTTCACCGACTTCGCCGCCTACCTCGACGACCCGGAGGCGGACTGCGGGCTGAACCGCTGCGGCTACCTGATCGTCGGCGCCGGCGACGAGCGCGGCGAGGCGGTCCGCGCCTCGCTCGCGCAGCAGCGGGCGATGGGCATCTCGGCCGAGGAGATCGACGCGAAGCAGGCGCTGGAACTGCTGCCGCTGCTGCGCACCGAGGGGCTGGACGTCTTCGGCCACGAGCCCGAGGCCGGCTACGCCGACGCCTACCTCACCGCCACCGCGTTCGCGCGGGCAGCGCGCCGCCGCGGGGTGGAGGTGCGCCAGGGGGTCCGGGTCACCGGCCTCACCACCGTCGGCAGCCGGGTGGTCGGCATCGAGACCGACGCCGGGCCGATCCGGGCGGGCACCGTCGTCTGCGCCGCCAACGTGTGGACGAACCGGCTGCTCGAGCCGGTCACCGGCCTCGCCATCCCGCTGGTGGCCGAGCGGCACGAGGTGATGGCCTTCGAGGCGCCCGAGCCCTACCTGCCGCGGTATCCGGTGCTCAAGGACATGGCCAGCGCCTCGATGGTCTATGCCCGCTGCTACGGACGCAGCCAGCTGCTGGCGAGCCCGGGCCTGGCCGGCCATGCGACCGACCCGGACGAGGGTCAGGCCGACGTGCCGCTCGACGTGGTGGCCGATCTGGGGGAGCAGGTGGCCGCGCGGCTGCGCAGCTTCGAGGAGGCGGGGGTGGCCTCGACCTGGACGGGGCTGTACGACGTGACGCCGGACTGGAACCCGGTGCTCGGACCGCTGCCCGGCTGGGACGGCCTGCAGGTCGGCTTCGGGTTCTCCGGCCACGGCTTCAAGCTGTCGCCGGCGGTGGGCCGGCTGCTCGCGCAGTCGGCGCTCGGGCTGGCCACCGACGTGTCGCTCGCGCCCTACCGCTTCGAGCGCTTCGACGAGGGGGCGCTCCTCGTCGGGCGCTACGGCAAGGGCGCGGTGTCCTGAGCCGCTTGCGGTTCGACCCTCAGGTCGAACCTCGGCCCGACCCTCAGGTCGAGGGCAGTCCCAGCGCCTTCTCGCTGCAGGCGCGCGGCTTGACGGCCGCGTCCATGGTCTTGGCGTCGCCGCTCTTGGCGGTAGCACGGCTCAGCACCTTGTGCAGCTCGAGCGCGGCGCTGGCGCTCGGGA
>JAIYAG010000502.1 GCA_027489195.1 Burkholderiales bacterium
CCGACCCAGAACGGCTTCTTCCGCGAGCAGCAGAAGCCCTCGGCCTCGGTGCTGCTGACGCTGCATCCGGGCCGCGTGCTCGAACGCGGTCACGTCGCGGGCATCGTCCACCTGATCGCCTCGTCGATCCCCGAGATGACCCCGAAGCAGGTGAGCGTGATCGACCAGAGCGGCGCGCTGCTCTCGAACCAGGACAGCAACCAGGCCGCGGGCCTGGATCCGAACCAGCTGCAGTACCTGCGCGCCATCGAGCAGAACTACATCGCGCGGATCGTCGAGATCGTCGAGCCGATCGTCGGCCGCGGCAACGTCAAGGCCCAGGTCACCGCCGACGTCGACTTCACGCTGTCGGAGTCGACGGCCGAGCAGTTCCGCCCGAACCAGGGCAACGAGCCGGCGGCGGTCCGCAGCCAGCAGGTCAACGAGTCGGCGGGCGCCGCCGCCAACGGTGCGCAGGGCGTGCCCGGCGCGATGTCGAACCAGCCCCCGGTGCCGCCGACCGCCCCGATCAACGGGCCGGGCCAGGCGCTGCCGCAGGGCCAGGGCGGGGCCGCCGCACAGGCCGGCCGCGAGACCAAGCGCGAGGCGACGACGAACTTCGAGGTCGACAAGACGGTGCGCGTGACGCGCAACGCCAGCGGCAACCTCAAGCGGCTGACCGCCGCGGTCGTGGTCAACCACCGTCGCAGCGTCGACGACGAGGGCAAGGTCACGTTCGCGCCGCTCGACGTGAAGGAAGTCGAGCAGATCCAGTCGCTGGTCCGCGAGGCGATCGGCTTCACGAAGGACCGTGGCGATGCGCTGAACGTGGTGAACGCCGCCTTCAGCGTCGAGGAGATGCCCCGCGCCGAGCCGGTGCCGCTGTGGCGCGATCCGGACGTGGTCGGGCTCGCCAAGAGCATCGGCGCGCAGGTCGGCCTGGTGCTGCTCGGCCTGATGGCGATCCTGTTCGTGATCCGCCCGGCGCTCAAGAAGCCGCCGCCGCCGCCGCCGGGACAGCGCACCAGCGCCGTCGTGGCCGACGACGTGGCCCTGCCGCCGCCGGCACCGACCACGCCCTTCGGGCAGCTCTCGGGTGCCAGCGAGCAGGTGATCCAGCTCGCCCGCGACAACCCGGCCACCGTCGCCAACGTGGTGCGCTCCTGGGTCAACACCTGACCCCGCGCGCATCCGAAACCCCGACCTGAACCCAGATGGACGACCAAGGACTCGAGCGAAGCGCCATCCTGCTGATGACCCTCGGCGAGGACGCGGCCTCCGAAGTCTTCAAGCACCTCTCCCCGAAGGAGGTGCAGAAGATCGGGGAGATGATGACCCGGCTGCGCACCGTGCCGAAGGACAAGGTCGGGCAGGTGCTCGACCAGTTCCAGGCCGAGGCCGCCGCCAACGGCTCGCTGGTGGCCGACACCGACGAGTACGTCAAGGCGGTGCTGCGCAAGGCGCTCGGCGAGGAGAAGGCCGGGCTGCTGATCAACCGCATCCTGCAGGGCAGCGACACCAGCGGCATCGAGAGCCTGAAGTGGATGGACTCGGACTCGGTCGCCGAGCTCGTGCGCAACGAGCATCCGCAGATCATCGCGTCGATCCTCGTGCACCTCGAGCGCGACCATTCCGGCGAGATCCTCGCGAAGCTGTCGCCGCGCGTGCGCGCCGACGTGATCCTGCGGGTGGCCACGCTCGACGGCATCCAGCCGAACGCGCTCAAGGAGCTCAACGAGGTGCTCTCGCGCGTGCTGGCGGGGGCGGACAAGCTCAAGAAGGCCGCGCTCGGCGGCCCGAAGGTGGCCGCGGAGATGCTCAACGGCCTGGGCACGTCTCTGGAGACCGAGGTGCTCGACTCGGTGCGCGAGTCCGACGAGGACCTCGCGCAGTCGATCCAGGACCAGATGTTCACCTTCGACGACGTGATCAAGCTCGACGACCGCGCGATGCAGTCCGTGCTCAAGGAAGTCGCCAACGACGGGCTGGTGATCGCGCTGAAGGGCGCGAGCGCGGAGATCCGCGACAAGTTCCTGAAGAACATGTCGCAGCGCGCCGCCGAGGCGCTGCGCGAGGACCTGGAGTCGCGCGGACCGGTACGGGTCGCGGACGTCGAGATGCAGCAGAAGGACATCCTGAAGACCGTGAGGCGTCTGGCCGACGCGGGCGAGATCTCGATCGGCGGCGGAGGCGAGGATGCTTTCGTCTAGCCGCATCGTCTTCGCCGAGGACCTCGGCGTCGCCACGCCCTGGCGGCCCGGTACGCTCGAGGGCGAGCGCCGCGCGGGCGCAGAGCGGCGGACGGCGCCGGAACGCCGGACCGATGCCCGGCCGGCCGGACCGAGCTACGAGGACGGACTGCGCGACGGCTATGCGCGCGGCCTCGAGGAATCGCGGCTGCAGGGCGAGGCGGCCCGCCGGGCCGAGATCGATGCGATCGCGCAGCGTGGCGACGCGCTGGTCGCGGCGCTGACCGAGCAGCTCGCGGCCCTGCAGACCAGTCTCTCCGGCGACCTCGTGCAGCTCGGCGTCGAGATCGCGCGCAGCGCCTTCGGCGCGGCGCTGCAGGTGCGCGACGATGCGGTCGTGCCGGCAGTCAACGCCGCACTCGCCGCGATCGTCGACGAACGCGCCCGGCCGATCATCAGGGTCCACCCGGACGATGCGCTGCTGCTCGGCGAGCAGCTCGGGCCACTGCTCGAGGCACGCGGCGCGCAGCTCGTGCCCGACGCCTCGGTGCTGCCCGGCGGCTGCCGCGTCGAGACACCGCGTCAGGCGGTCGACGCGACGGTGCAGACGCGCTGGCGCACGGCCCTGGCCGCGCTCGGCCGCGACGACGCATGGATCGAGGCATGAGACGGCCCCTCGTGTTTCCGAACGCCCCCGCCCCCGCACCGCGGATGGCCGCCACCGCCGACTTCTCGCGGCTGCTGACCGATCTGCGCGGCTTCGCGGCGAACGGCCCGACCCATGCCGTCAGCGGGCGGCTCACACGCGTCGCCGGCCTGGTGATGGAGGCCAGCGGCCTGCGCCTGCCGGTCGGATCGGTCTGCGCGATCGCCCCGGAGGGCGGCCAGCCGGTCGACGCCGAGGTCGTGGGCTTCGAGGACGACCGCCTGTACCTGATGCCGCTGTCGGACGTCGCCGGGCTGCGTCCGGGCGCCACCGTCGTGCCGGTCGAAGAGACCATCCAGCCGCCGACGCTGATGGCGCCGCGCCGGCCGCGGCGTCGCGCCGAGGACCGCTCGCGCTGGCTGCCCAACGGCGACGCCCTGCTCGGCCGCGTGGTCGACCCGCTGGGCCGCCCGCTCGACGGCCGGGGCTCGCTCGAGCACTGCGAGCGCGCGCCGGTGATGAGCCGACCGATCAACGCGATGGACCGCGAGCCCATCCGCGAGCCGCTCGACACCGGCGTGCGGGCGATCAACGGCCTGCTCACCGTGGGGCGCGGCCAGCGCCTCGGCCTGTTCGCGGGCTCGGGCGTCGGCAAGAGCGTGCTGCTCGGCATGATGGCCCGCTACACCGCGGCCGACGTCACCGTGGTCGGCCTGATCGGCGAACGGGGCCGCGAGGTCAAGGAGTTCATCGAGGACATCCTCGGACCCGAGGGCCTGGCGCGGGCCGTGGTCGTCGCGGCCCCCGCGGACTGCTCGCCGGTGCTCCGGATGCAGGGCGCGGTCTATGCGACCTCGATCGCCGAGCAGTTCCGCGACCGCGGCCTGAACGTGCTGCTGCTGATGGACTCGCTCACGCGTTACGCGATGGCCGCGCGCGAGGTGGCGCTGGCGATCGGCGAGCCGCCGGCCACCAAGGGCTATCCGCCCTCGGTGTTCGCGCGGCTGCCGCATCTGGTCGAGCGGGCCGGCAACGGCCGCAAGGGCCACGGCTCGATCACCGGCTTCTACACGGTGCTGACCGAGGGCGACGACCAGCAGGACCCGATCGCCGACGCCGCCCGCGCGATCCTGGACGGGCATTTCGTGCTCGACCGTTCGCTGGCCGAATCGGGCCACTACCCGGCGATCGACATCGAGCAGTCGATCTCGCGCGTGATGCACCAGGTGGTCGATCCCCGCCAGCTCAAGCTCGCCCGAAAGCTCAAGGCGCTGTGGGCCCGATACCGGCGCAGCCGCGACCTGATCTCGGTCGGCGCCTACGTGCAGGGCAGCGATGCCGAGACCGACCTCGCGATCGCGCTGATGCCGCGGATCGCGGCGCTCCTGCAGCAGGACATGCACGCCGGCGCCGACCTGTCGGTGAGCCGCGATGCGCTCGAGGCGCTGATCGGCCCGGCGATCGAGACCTTCGGGGAGCCCGCCTGATGGACGAGCGGCTGCTCAGGCTGCTGATCGAGCAGGCACGCGAACGCCGCGACGACGCGGCGACGCGCGCGGCCGGCGCGCGCCGCGAGCGCGACGCGGCGGCCGGCACGCTGCGCACGCTCACCGACTACCGCGAGGAATCCCTCGGTCGCGCGCCGCTGCGTGCGGGGTCGGCGGTCGGTGTCGCCCAGCTCACCTCGGCCGTCCAGTTCGATGCGCGCCTCATCCAGGCGATCCAGCAGCAGTATCGCCAGCACGCCGAGCGCAGCGCCGACGCACTCGCGCGCGACGCCACCCTCACCGAGCAGCAGCGCCGCCTGAAGGCGCTCGAGACGCTCGAGACGCGGCGCGCGCAGCAGACGCTGCGCACCGCGGCGCGACGCGAGCAGCGCGCGCTCGATGAATTCGCCACGAATCTCGCCGCCCGGCGCCGCCCGGGCAAGGAACGCTGACATGGCCCTCGACGCCGTCCTCCCGACCCCGCCGTCCAGCGCACGCCCGGGCGGCACCGCGCCCGGCGCGCCCGCCGCGTCGCAGGACGGGCCGAGCTTCGCCGCCGTGCTGTCCGCTGCCGACGGCGGCGCACCGCCCGCTGCAGTTGCAGCTGCAGCCGCACCCGCACCCGCACCGCGCGCCGACGCGCGCCGCAGCGGCACCGAAGCCGGCCGATCCGGCACTGCGGCCGACCCCGGCCCGGACGGCACCCGCGATCCGGCGGACGAGCGTGCCGACCCGGCCGCCGACGCGGCCTCGCCGGACACCGGACGCGCGGTGGCCGACGGCCCCGCCCATACCCATGTCGCCGCGCACGGTCGCGGGCAGGCGCTCGCCCATGCCCGCGCACGCGCGGCCGCGCAGGCCGTCGAGCGCGCCCGCGCGGAACTCGCCGGGCGCGGCGACGCTGCGCCCGGCGAGACGGGCACGCCCCTCGACGGCCTCGCGAGCCCGGCCCGCGGCCGCGCTGCGGCCGGAGCACTCGCGCCGGTGGACGATGCGAGCGCCGCGAAGGACGCTGCCCTGCACGCCGCCGCGGCGGCGGCCGACCCGGCGCTCGCGCCGCTGATCGCGGCCGCCAATGCGCGCGACGGCACGCCGGAGGACGGGCGCGACGCCGCGGACGGCGCGTCCGCCGCCGAGACGGCGCTCGTGCCGGCCGGCGAACCGAAGGACACGAAGGCGATGCGCGGCCTGCGCGCACCGATCGGCGGTGACGCCTCGGCGCGCACCGCGCCCGGCGAGGCCGATGCGGCACGCGACGCGCGGGGGGTGGCCGCCGGCA
>JAIYAG010000250.1 GCA_027489195.1 Burkholderiales bacterium
CCACCAGACCGGCTCGATCGCGGCCTTGGTGACCACCGCCGAGCCGTTCTCGAGCAGCACGCGTCCGTCCGGCACCAGCCGCTGGAAGGCGATGGCGGTCCGGATCTCCGGCATGTCGATGTGGGCCTTGGTCACCGCGATCGAGGGCCGGATGTCGATGCCCGCCGCGATCAGCGGGCCGAAGGCCTCGGCGATCTTCGCGCCCCACGGATCGATCGACACGATCCGCTCGGCCTCGGTCCACTGCGGATACGGGCCGATGCTGTCGGTGGGCGCGGTGTCGGTGAGGTCGGCGCGGTGCTGCCGGTTGAGCGAGCCGGCGGCGACCGCGAGCGCCCGGTACACGCCATACGAGCCGGAGTGCGTGCCGACGACGTTGCGATGCAGGCGGCTGGTGGTGGTGCCGATCACCGGGCCGCGCTCGGCGGCGCTCGGGGCGCCCCACTGGAGCGGCGGCACCGGCGAGCTGCCGGGCGCGGGGTGCGAGGTCAGGCGGATGTGCCGTGGCGATGCGGCATCGGTCGACATCACGAACGCTCCTGGCTTCAAAGAGCCAGCGTAGCGGGATTCGCCACGGGTGTCGACGCACCCGCGTCGGCCCGGAATCCGCGTTCAGGCGACCGGATCGTGCCCGAACGCGTCGACATCGTCGGCGAGTTCGACGAAGTCGCGGCGCAGCGCGCCCATGGCGGCGGCGAACTCGTCGGCGTCGAACGCGCGCGGCTGGAAACACGAGGCGGCGGGACGCGCCTGCGTCCAGGCGAACACCTCCAGGCCGCGCACGCCGAGCAGCTGACCGCTGATGCCCGCGGCCTGAGGTGCGGCGAGGAAGGCGACGACGTTGGCGACATGGCTGGCGGCCAGCGGCGCGGTGAGCGCGCGCCAGTCGGCGAGCGCCTGCGACTCGCCCGGCACCGCGCGCAGCGCACGCGTGCCGGCGAACGGCACGACCGCGTTGCAGGCGATGCGCGCATCGGCCAGCTCGAGCGCGAGCGTGCGGGTGAGCCCGAGCAGCCCGGCCTTGCTCGCGGCCTCGCCGCCGCGGCCGGCGCGGCCGTACAGCCCGACGGCCGAGGCCAGGTTGACGATCGCGCCGGGCCGGCGGCCGCCGCGCACCTGCTCGCGCATCGCACCGACCGCCGCAGCGGCCATCGCATACGGGGCGACCAGGTTGGTCCGCAGCATCCGCTCGAAATCGGCGCGCGTGCTGCTGCCGATCGGCCCATCGGCCTCGATCGCCGCGTTGTTGACGATCAGGTCGACCGCGCCGAAGGCCTCGATCGCGGCCGCGACCGCCTCCTCGGCGGCCCCCTCGGCCCCGACGTCGAGCGCCAGGCCGATCGCGCCGGGCACCCGCATCGTCGCGAGCTCGGTGACCGCCGGATCCTCCGGTCCGCCGTCGAGCGCGGCACCGTTGTCGACGATCAGCACGCGGGCCCCGAGCAGGCCGAGCGTCTGCGCGACCGCGAGCCCGATGCCGCGCGCCCCGCCGGTCACGATCGCCCCGCGTCCCGCCAACAGATCCTGCATGCCCGCTCCCCCGCGCCCCTGGCGCCGTCACAGCCCGCAGTGTGCCGGAAGTCGGCGCGCCTGCCCCGAGGGCCACGCGCCGTCACGGGATCGGCACCGGGTCGCGCGGTACCGGCGATCGGGCATCATGCGCCCATCCGCCCGACCCCGATCGTGTCCGCCCCCGACGACAGGCCCCGCCCGCGCCGCATCGCCCACCTCGACATGGATGCGTTCTTCGCGTCCTGCGAGCTGTCGCAGTACCCCGAGCTGCGCGGCCTGCCGATGGTGGTGGCGGGCCGGCGGACCGACCTCCCGCGCGTGCTGCCCGACGGCACGCGCGAGTTCGCGCGGCTGCGCGACTACGCGGGCCGCGGCGTGCTGACCACCGCCACCTACGAGGCGCGGGCGCTCGGCGTGCACTCGGGCATGCCGACCATGAAGGCGGCCCGGCTGGCCCCCGATGCGGTGCTGCTGCCGGTGAACTTCGAGCTCTACCGGCGCCACTCGCGCCTCTTCAAGGATGCGGTGCGCACGGTCAGCCCGGTGATCCAGGACATCGGCATCGACGAGGTGTACGCGGACCTGACCGAGCTCGACGGCGATGCCCGGGCGCTGGCGGTGCGCCTGAAGGCCGCCGTGCTCGAGGCCACCGGCCTGACCTGCTCGGTCGGCATCGCACCGAACAAGCTGCTGGCCAAGCTGTGTTCCGACATGCAGAAGCCCGACGGCATCACCGTGCTGACGATGGACGAGATCCCGTCGAAGGTCTGGCCGATGCCGGCCAGGCGCATCAACGGGATCGGCCCGAAGGCCACAGAGAAGCTCGCCGCCCACGGCATCGTGACGATCGGCGAGCTCGCGGCGCAGGACCCGGCCTGGCTGGTCGAGCACTTCGGGCGCGCCTTCGGGCAGTGGCTGCACGAGGCGGCGCACGGTCGCGACGAGCGGCCGGTGGTCACGCACCGCGAGCCGGTGTCGATCAGCCGCGAGACCACCTTCGAGCGCAACCTGCATGCCGCCCGGGACCGGGGCGAGCTCGGCGAGGTGTTCACGCGGCTGTGCGAGCAGCTGGCCGCGGACCTGGCCAGGAAGGGCTACCGGGCCCGCACCGTCGGCATCAAGCTGCGCTTCGACGACTTCAGGACGGTGACCCGCGACCTCACGCTGCCCGAGACGGTGGCCGACGCGGCCGCGCTGCGGCGGGCGGCCGGTGCCTGCCTGAAGCGGGCCGACCTGAGCCGATCGATCCGCCTGCTCGGCGTGCGCGCGAGCGGTCTGGAAGGCGAGGACGAGGCGCGCGTCGAGCCGCCCCGGCAGTACGACCTCGGCTTCGACTGATCAGGCCCGCTCGGGCGTGCCCGGCTCGCCCAGGTCCCAGTAGAGCCCGGCCATCAGCCGCAGGGCCTCGCGTGCGACCGACGCCAGCAGGTGCTCGTTCGGCGCATGCTGCGAGCAGCCGGCGTACGAATGCGGCACCCAGACCGTCGGCAGCCCGAGACGCTCGGAGAACGCGTCGTTCGGCAGCGAGCCGCCGAGGTTGGGCAGGATCGCCGGTGCGGCACCGGTGCTCGTACCGATCGAGGCCGCGGTCCAGCGGACCCAGGGATGGTCGGGCTCGAGCCGCGTCGCGGGAAAGTAGCCTTCGGCCGCCCGGTCGATGCGGACCGCCGCGAAGCCGTGGGCGTCGAGGTGGCGGCGCAGCGCGGGCAGGATGTCCTCGGGGTCGACGCCGACGACGAACCGCAGCTGGCAGTGCGCGCGCGCCCGCGGCGGGATGGCATTGACCGGACGGGCCGGGTTGCCGGTCTCGAAGGCGAGGACCTCGAACGCGCACCAGCCGTAGACGCGCTCGGCCGGCGTGAGGCCGGGCTCGCCCCAGGCGGGATCGATCGGCGGGCCCTCGGCGCCGCCGTCGACCGACAGCGTCGACAGCGCCTCGCGCACCGCCGGCGTGAGCGACGCGGGACGCCACTCGGGCACGCGGATCGCACCGCGCGCGTCGGTGATCGAGGCGAGGGCGTGCGCGAGCACGATGCCGGGGTTGGCGATCAGCCCGCCCCAGTTGCCCGAGTGGTGGCCGCCCTCGCGCAGGTCTGCGACCAGGTCGAAGTTCAGCGCGCCGCGCGAGCCCAGGAACAGCGTCGGGCGGCCGGGGCTGACCCGCGGCCCGTCGGAGGCGATGAGCACGTCGGCGGCGAGCCACTCGCGGCGCGTCTCGCAGACCGCATGCAGGCCGGGCGAGCCGACCTCCTCGCCGGTCTCGATCAGCCACTTGAGGTTGAAGCCGAGCCGGGCGCGCGCGGCCTCGCCCGCAGGCAGGCCCTGCTCGCGGGCCCGCGCCTGCAGCACCAGCTGCAGCGCGGCGAGGTTGATCGAATGCTGGCCCTTGTTGTCGGCCGTGCCGCGACCGTACCAGCGGTCCCCGTCTGCCTGCAGCGTCCACGGATCGCGCCCGTCCCGCCACTGCCCGGCCTGGCCCCGGATCACGTCGCCGTGCCCGTAGCCCAGCACCGTCGGCCGCGCGGCGTCCTCGATGCGGCGCGCGAGCAGCATCGGTCCGCCGGTGGCCGCCGGGTTCGCCACGGTCTCGCGCTCGAATCCGAGGGCGTGCAGCGCCGGCTCGATCTCGTCGCGCAGGTAGGCGGCGAGCACCGGCGCACGCGCGGGCTCCTGGCTCTCGGTGGGCACGGCGACACGCCGGGCGAGCATCTCGAAGAGGCCCCCGGCGTCGAACCAGCGGTCGGCATCGGCGAGCACGGCGCGTCGGGCGGCGGAGACCCCGGCGGCCGGGGGAGCTGGGAGGGCGTTCGGAGCGGTCATCGGTCGAGGGCACGGATAATCCGCGGATGATCGCATGCGACGCCGGACGGCGATGACTGCCGCCCCCCTGCCCGCCCCGAGTGCCGACCCGCTCGATGCGGCCGCGCGCGGCCCGCTCGCGGCCGCGGGGCTGCCGCACGCCTGGAGCGGCGCGGACGTCTTCGTCGTGCTCGAGATCGGCTTCGGCGCAGGACTCGCGTTCCTCGCCGCACTGCGGGCCTGGCGTGCCGACCCGGCGCGTGCGGCCCGCCTGCACTGGGCGGCGACGCTCGAGCGTCCGCTGAGCCGCGACGCGCTGCGGGACGCGCTCGCGGTGCTGCGGGTGGCCCCCGCGGATCAGGCACCGCTGCTCGCATGCTGGCCGTGCGCGGTCGGGGGGGTGCACCGGTTGGCGTTCGAGGACGGACGGGTGACGCTGTCGCTCGCGGTGGGACCGGCGCGCAGCATGGTGCCGGGCTGGGTGCCGCGTGCGGACGCGCTGCTGCTGTCCTATGCAGCGGACGTGGGCCGGGCGACCGACCCAGCAGAGCCCCCCTTCGCGGCCTGGCGGGCCGCCGCCGCCGCGCTGGCCCCGGGCGGCACGGTGGCGCTCGCGCCCGGGCCCGGCGCACCCG
>JAIYAG010000153.1 GCA_027489195.1 Burkholderiales bacterium
ACAGCGGCTGGATCGCGCCCACGCCCAGCTCGATCGCCTTCTCGACCACCCAGTCCATCTTGTCGCCGGCGGGCAGCGCCTGGGCGAGGCCGAGCGCGAGCGGACTCTCGGTACGGGCATCGACCGGATCGCCGGCGAGCACCGAAGCGCCGCGCGGATCGGCATCGAGCAGGGTGGCCGCGCAGCGCCGGCCCCGTCCGTCGAACAGCTCGAGCGCGTCGCCCTCGGCCAGCCGCAGCACGCGCAGCGCGTGATGGCTGGCATCCGGATCGAGCCGCAGCGTGGCGTGCGCGGCGAACGGGCCGGCGTGGAACAGGCGGAATACCGAGGAGGCGGCCATCGCGGCGCAGTGTAGCGCGCCCTCCGACGGGGTGCGCCCGTTTGATAAAATCCACGCTTTCCCCCCAGGTCGGGCCCGAAGGCCCACAAGGCACCCCCATGCAGACCCCCTCTTCCGACGCCCCGACCGGCGCGCCCGCCGACGCCGTCCGCGACCGCAGCGAGCCGGCGCGCATGGCCGCGGCCATCCGTGCGCTCGCGATGGACGCGGTCGAGCTGGCCGCCTCGGGGCATCCCGGCATGCCGATGGGCATGGCCGACATCGCGGTGGCGCTCTGGGGGCGACACCTCAAGCACAACCCCGCGCACCCGACCTGGTTCGACCGCGACCGGTTCGTGCTGTCGAACGGGCACGGTTCGATGCTGCTGTACGCGCTGCTGCACCTGACCGGCTACGACCTGCCGATCGAGGAGCTGCGCCGCTTCCGCAAGCTGCACTCCAGGACCCCGGGCCATCCCGAGGTCGGCATCACCCCGGGCGTGGAGACCACCACCGGCCCGCTCGGCCAGGGCCTCGCGAACGCGGTCGGCATGGCGCTCTCCGAGCGGATGCTGGCCGCCGAGTTCAACCGGGACGGCTTCCCGGTCGTCGACCACTTCACCTGGGTGTTCGCCGGCGACGGTTGCCTGATGGAGGGCATCTCGCACGAGGTCTGCTCGCTGGCGGGCACCTGGGGCCTGTCGAAGCTCGTGGTGCTGTACGACGACAACGGCATCTCGATCGACGGCGAGGTCGGCGCCTGGTTCCGCGACGACACCCTCCGCCGCTTCGAGGCCTACGGCTGGAACGTGATCGCCGATGTCGACGGCCATGATGTCGACGCGGTCGATGCCGCGATCGAGATCGCGAAGGAATGGGGCGCCAACGGCCGCGAGATGCCCGGCGGGCAACGCTTCGCGCCGACCCTGATCCAGTGCCGCACCGTCATCGGCAAGGGCGCGCCCACGCGTGCCGGCAAGTCGAAGGCGCACGGCGAGCCGCTGGGCGCCGAGGAGATCGCCGGCGTGCGCCGCTGGATGGGCTGGAACCACGGTCCGTTCGAGATCCCGGCCGACGTCTACTCGGCCTGGGACGCCACCGGCTCCGGCGCGCAGCGCCAAGCCGCCTGGGACGACCTGTTCGCCGCCTATGCCGAGCGCTTCCCGCGGGAGGCCGGCGAGTTCGAGCGCCGCATGCGCGGCGTGCTGCCCGCGACCTGGGAGTTCACCGCGCAGCGCGCGATCGACGAGGCCGTCTCCAAGGGCGAGACCATCGCCACGCGCAAGGCCTCGCAGAACGCGCTGAACCATTTCGGGCCGGCGCTGCCCGAGCTGCTCGGCGGCTCGGCCGACCTGACCGGCTCGAACCTCACCGACTGGAAGGGCGCCGGTGCGTTCCGCAGCTTCGGCGGGCCCGACGGGCAGTCGTTCGTCGCCGGGCGCCACATCAACTACGGGGTGCGCGAGTTCGGCATGGCCGCGCTGATGAACGGGGTCGCGCTGCACGGCGGCCACCTGCCGTTCGGTGGCACCTTCCTCCCCTTCAGCGACTACTCGCGCAACGCCATCCGGATGGCGGCGCTGATGAAGCAGCGCGTCATCCACGTCTTCACCCACGACTCGATCGGCCTCGGCGAGGACGGCCCGACCCATCAGTCGGTCGAACACGCCGCGAGCCTGCGGCTGATTCCCGGCCTCGATGTCTGGCGCCCGGCGGATCCGGTCGAATCGGCGGTCGCCTGGGCGATGGCGATCGAGCGCGACGACGGCCCGAGCGCGCTGCTGCTGTCGCGCCAGGCCGTGCCCTTCGTGAGCCGCTCGGATTCGCAGGTCGAGGCCATCCGCCACGGCGGCTACGTGGTCCGCGACGCCGCCGAGCCGCGCTGCGCGATCATCGCCACCGGCTCCGAGCTCGGCCTGGCGATGGCCGCGCGCGAGCTCCTCGCCGCCGACGGGATCGAGGTCCGGATCGTGTCGATGCCTTCGACGTCGGTGTTCGATCGGCAGGACGTCACATACAAGGCACGCGTATTGCCCGAGACTCTGCCGCGGATCGCGATCGAGGCCGGTGTCACCGACGGCTGGTGGAAATACCGCTGCGACGCGGTGATCGGCCTGGACCGCTACGGCGAGTCCGCCCCGGCCGGCGCGCTGTTCAAGCATTTCGGATTCACGCCCGAGAACGTCGCGGACACCGTCCGGGCCGTGCTCGCCAAGCATTCAACCTGAGGAACTGACATGACCCT
>JAIYAG010000099.1 GCA_027489195.1 Burkholderiales bacterium
TCACCACGCGGGGCTTCCGGGACGTGCTGGAGATGCGTCGGCGCGACCGCCCGCGCACCTGGGGCCTGCGCGGCGCCTTCGTGCCGGTGGTGCCGCGCGACCTGCGGCTCGAGGTCGACGAGCGCGTGCTCGCCTCGGGCGAGGTGCTGGTGCCGGTGGACCTCGCCCAGGTGCGCGAGGCGGCGCGGGTGCTGCGCGCGGCGGGCTGCGACGCGGTCTGCGTGTTCTTCGTCAACGCGTACGCCAACGCCGCCAACGAGCGCGCCGCCGCCGACGCGGTGCGCGCGCTCTGGCCCAACCCCTTCGTGACCGCCGCGGCCGACGTGCTGCCCGAGATCCGCGAGTTCGAGCGCTGCTCGACCGCGGTGCTCAACACCGCGCTGCAGCCGGTGGTGGGCGGCTACCTCGGCCGACTCGACGCCGACCTGCGCGCCGGCGGCTTCGCCGGCGAGCTGCTGGTGGTGCAGAGCAACGGCGGCACGATGTCGCTCGCCACCGCCTGCGAGCGGCCGGTGGCGACCGCGCTGTCCGGGCCCGCGGCCGGCGTCATCGCCTGCGCGGCGATCGCGCGCGCGGCGGGTTTCGCCGACGTCATCACCGGCGACATGGGCGGCACCTCGTTCGACGTGTCGCTGGTCGCGGGCGGGCGGCCCGCACTCGCCGAACAGACCGCGATCGAGTTCGGCATGGTGGTGCGCGCGCCGATGATCCGCATCGAGACGATCGGCGCCGGTGGCGGCTCGATCGCGAGCGTGGATTCGGGCGGGCTGCTGCAGGTGGGCCCCGAGTCGGCCGGCAGCGTGCCCGGGCCGGCGTGCTACGGCCGCGGCAACACGCGGCCGACCGTCACCGACGCGAACGTGCTGCTCGGGCGCATCGCGGCCGAGCGCCCGCTGGGCGGCGGGCTGCTCGCCGCGCTCGACGCCGGCCTGGCGCACGAGGCGATCCGCCGCCACGTCGCCGAGCCGCTCGGCCTCGAGGTGCTCGCCGCCGCCGAGGCCATCCTCACCGTCGCCGACGCGCGGATGGCGGGTGCGGTGCGCGTGGTGTCGATCGAGCGCGGCCACGACCCGCGCCGCTTCGCCTACATGCCCTTCGGCGGCGGCGGCGCGCTGCACGTGTGCGCGATGATGCGTGCGATCGGCGTCGAGACCGGCTTGGTGCCCCGCTATCCGGGCGTGACCTCGGCGCTCGGCTGCGTGATCGCCGACCTGCGCCACGACGACGTGCGCACCGTCTCTCGTGCGCTCGCCGACGTCGACTTCGGCGCGCTGCGCGCGCAGCTCGACGCGATGGCCACGGCCGCGCAGGCGCGGCTCGACTCGGCGGGCGTCGCGCTCGCCGCGGTGCACGAGGTGATCGAGCTCGACATGCTCTACACCGGCCAGACGCATACCGTGCGGGTCGGCATCGCGCGCGACGCGCTCGACGCCGAGGGCGTGGCGCGGGCCTTCGCCGGCGCGTACCGCGATGCGTTCGGCGCGACCCTCGACGGCATCGCGCCGAGGGTGGTGAACCTGCGCTACGCGCGGATCGGCGAGCGCCCGCACTTCGACCTCGCGGTGCTCGGCCCCACCGCGACCGCGATGCCCGTGTCGCTCGGCACGCAGCGCGTGCACCACGCCGGCCGCTGGTGGGACGCGCGCCGCTTCGCGCGGCTCGAGCTGCCGGCGGGCGCGCGCATCGAGGGCCCGGCGATCCTCGAGCAGCCCGACACCACCACCTGGATCGAGCCCGGCTTCGCGGCCGCGGTCGATGCGCTCGGCAACCTGGTGATCCGCGCCGTCGCCGTCGCGCCCGCACCGTCTCCGGAGTCCGCATGAGCGCGTCCCATCCCTTCGATCCCCGGCGCACCGCGCTGCTCGCCGTCGACCTGCAGAACGACTTCCTCGCGCCCGACGGTGCCTACGCGCGCGGCGGCGCGGCGAGCGAGGCGGCGCGTGCGCTGCCGGCGCGCGTGGCCCCGCTCGCACGCGCCCTGAAGGCCGCCGGCGGCCTGGTCGTGGCCAGCCGCTTCACGCTGTGGCCGGATGCGGCGGGCGAGCCGATGGTGTCCGCGCACCTGCGCGCGCTGCGCCCCTTCCTCGCGCGCGGCGACTTCGCACCCGGCAGCCGAGGGCAGGCGGTGGTGGACGCACTCGCGCCGTACGTGGACGTCGCCGTCGACAAGGTCGCCTACTCGGCCTTCCACATGACGCAGCTCGACTGGGTGCTGCGCCATGCGGGCATCGAGACCGTGGTGGTCTGCGGCATCGTCACCAACGGCGGCGTGGCCAGCACGGCGCGCGATGCACACGTGCGCGAGTACGCGGTGCAGGTGCTGGGCGACGGCTGCGCAGCCTTCCGCGACGCGGTGCACGCGACCAGCCTCGCCGACCTCGCGACGGTCGGCGAGGTGCTCGACTGCGCCGACTGGGCCGCGCGGCTGGCCGAGGGCCGAAGCGCGTGATCGACGCCGCCGCGCCGCGCCGCGCGCCCGCCATCGTGCGCGCTGCCGCGATGCCGCCGGGCACGCCCGCCGTGCCGGTCGCCATCGTCGGCGCCGGGGCCTGCGGTCAGGTTGCGGCCATCGTGCTGCGCGACGCCGGCA
>JAIYAG010000156.1 GCA_027489195.1 Burkholderiales bacterium
ATCGAGGCGGATGCGCCGCGCATCGCCGCCCACGTGGCGCGCAGCCGGATGCTGGCCACCGCGCTCGCACCGCACATCGGGTACGACGCGACGGCCCGCATCGTGCATCGGGCGATCGCGGCGGGCACGACGCTGCGCGAGGCGGCGCTGGCCGAGGGCGTGGCCGGCGCCGACTTCGACCGCTGGGTCGATCCGGCCGCGATGGCGGGGCTCGGAGCGGGCTGACCGGGCCGGCTGTCGGGCGACATGGGGCACGAAAGCTGCATCGCGATGTCCCATCGGTGCCCGCCGGGCACCTCACGAGGAGACGATGATGAATGCAGTACGAGGCGCGGCCCTGGCGGTGGCGATCGGAGTGCTCGCCACGACCGCGGGCTGCAGCACCTGGGACGGCCTGAGCACGCGCGAGAAGGCGACGGTGGGCGGCGCGGCCGCCGGCGGCGTGGTGGGCGGCGCGGTCGGGGGCGGCGCGCTCGGCACCGTCGGCGGCGCGGCCGCGGGCGGTCTGATCGGCAACCAGCTCGGTAAGGACCGCCCGAAGCCCTGAGCCGCGGCCCGCTGCCGTCGGGCGGCGGGCGGCGGGCCGTTCGCGGGTGGCGCGTCAGCCCGGCCGCGAGCCGTCGGGTCGAACCGGCGGCGCGCCCGGATCGTGGGCCGCGGTCTCGTGGTTCTCGGCGTCGCGGCCCCCCGGCCTCAGCACATCGTCCAGCAGCGAGGGATCCTGTGGCTGCCCGCTGCCCGCGTCGGCCGAGGGCATGCTGCGACGGTCGGTGTCCCGGGTGGGTCCCTCGGCATCCCGCCGCGCCCGTTCCATCTGCGCTCGCTGGACCGGTGCCAGTTCGCTGCTGCGCGCCGCGTCGCGGGCCGACTCGTCGCGCTCGTTCGGTTGGCGCAGGACCTCGCCGCTGCGCGCCGCGCCGCCGAGCGGATCGATCACGGTATGGGAGTTGCGTCGGGTCATGTCGGGGCTGCCGGGTCGGGAAGATCCCGACGAGGCACGCACCGGCCGTGCCCGGGCGCGATGCGTCAGTCGAGCCAGTCGCCCGCGAGGAAGCGCCGGGCCAGCGCCGTGCGGGGCGACGCGAAGAACGCGCCGGCCTCGCCGGTCTCGATCACGCGCCCCCGGTGCATCAGCACGATGCGCTCGGCCACGCGACGCGCCTGCGCGAGGTCGTGCGTCGTCATCACCACGCCGATGCCGCGCGCCGACAGCGCCATCAGGTGACGTTCGATGGCGGCGCCTGCCGCCGGGTCCAGGCTCGAGGTCGGCTCGTCGAGCAGCAGGCAGTCCGGGCCGAGCGCCTGGGCCCGCGCGACCGCGAGCCGCTGCTGCTCCCCCCCGGAGAGCCGGCGGGCGGGCCGCCCCGCCGCATAGGAGAGCCCGACGTCGGCGAGCGCCGCGTCGGCGCGCTGCGCCCGCTCGGCGGCGGGCAGTCCGGCGACCGCGAGCGCATGCTCGACGTTGGCGCGCACGCTGCGCCGAAGCATCACCGGGCGCTGGAAGACCAGCGCGAGCCGCGGTCGCCAGGCCGCACCCTGCGCGTCGACGCCGTCGATCGAGCCGGCGGTCGTCACGACCAGTCCGTGCAGCGCGGCCAGCAGCGTGCTCTTGCCAGCGCCGTTGGGGCCGACCACCACGGTGCGCCCAGCGACGGGCAGGTCGAGATCGACCGCGTCGAGCACATCCAGCGCACCCACCCGCAGGCCGACACCGCGCAGGCGCAGGCTCGCCCCGGCCGCTGCCGGCCGGGGGTCAGCCGAAGCGGCGGATCGCATACTGCCGCACGCCGAAGGCGCACGCGTTGACCATCACGACGACCGCGAGCAGCACCAGGCCGAGGCCGAGGGCGAGCGGCAGGTCGCCCTTGCTGGTCTCGAGCGCGATCGCGGTGGTCATCACCCGCGTCACGCCGTCGATGTTGCCGCCGACCATCATCACCGCGCCGACCTCGGCCGCGGCCCGTCCGAACCCGGCGAGCACCGCAGTGAAGAGCGAGAAGCGGCCTTCCCACAGCAGGGTCGCGATGGTCTGCAGCCGGCTCGCCCCGAGCGAGCGCAGGTAGGGGCCGCACTCGGCGAGCGTGTCCTCGAGCGTCTGGCGGGCCAGCGCCGCGATCAGCGGCAGCACCAGGATCGACTGCGCGACCACCATCGCCGCCGGCGTGAAGAGCAGTCCGAGCGGGCCGAGCGGGCCCGCACGCGACAGCAGCAGGTAGACGATCAGGCCGACCACCACCGCGGGCAGCCCCATCAGCGCGTTGAGCACCGCGACCACCGCACCGCGTCCGGGGAACGGGGTGAGCGCGAGCCAAGCGGCGAGCGGCAGCGCGACCGCGGCGGCGATCAGCGTCGCCAGACCGCTCACCTGCAGGCTGAGCGCCACAATCGGCCACAGCGCGCCGTCCGTGTCGAGCACCAGCCCGACCGCCTGCCGGGCGCTGGCCGCCATGCCATCCATCGTCGCCTGCGCTCCCCGCCTCGAATGGGGCGTGACTCTAGCAGGTCGGTCGGCGCGTCCCGGGCTGGCGTGCCGCCGTCGCGCCGCCTAGCATCGACGCTCCGATCACTGCTGCCCGCCGCCGCGCCCCTCGCCCCGCCCATGTCCGACCGCCCTGCCCGTTTCAGCATCCCGCCCGTGCACGTCCGCGCCTGCGGACGCGCGCCCGCGTCGCTCGCCACGCCCATGCTGGCGCTGGCCCTGGCGCTCGGGCTCGGCGCCTGCACCACCCTGCCGCCCCCACCGGTCGCGGCGGCCGGCCTCTCGGGCGAGGCGCCGGCCTGCGAAGCGCTCGCCGCGCGACTCGACGACGCGGTGCGTGCCTCCGGCGTCGAGGACGCGCAGCAGACGCGCGTGGCGGGCGCGCGCTGGCTCCGGACGGATCGCTTCGACGCGTCGTTCGCCTCGGAACCGCTGTCGGACGCGGCGACGCGCACCTGGCTCGAGCGGCTGCGGGCGGCCGACGCGGATGCGCGCCGGGTCGAGGTGTCCAACCTGCCGCAGGCGACGCGCCACGCGCTGGCGGACGCGGCGCACGGCGCGACGCAGGGCGTCGGACCCGCGGACGCCGCGTCGAGGCTGGCCACGGCGATCGCCCGCTGCGGCCGTGCCGAGACCGACGCCCTCGCCCTCGACGCGACAGCGCTCGCACGGGTCCGGGCGGCGGCGCGGGTGCCGGACGACTACGTCGGCTGGCAGCGTGCGCTCGGGCTCTATCCGATCGCCATCGTGCCGTTCGGCGCAGGCGTTCGGCGCGAGGAGGCCCGCGGACGCGAGGCGTTCGCGCGGAACGCGGCACGCATCGCCGAGGGCACGACCCGCTACGCCCCGGCACCGGCCGATCCCGGCACGCCCGCGATCGCACCGGGCGGCCTGCCTCGGGACGCCCTCGGCGTACCGGTGCTCGATGCCCGACAGCGCGGCGCACTGCTCGCTCGACACGCGCCGGTGCTCGCACTCGCCGGCAGCGGGCCGGACGACCGCTTCGGCCGGCCGACGCTCGATGCCGACGACAGCGTCGCGATCGACACCGCCGAGCCCTGGCTGCACGGGCGCATCGCCTTCACGCGCTGGGAGGGGGCCGTTCGCGTTCAGCTCGTCTACACGGCGTGGTTTCCGCGGCGCCCGCCCACCGGCCCGCTGGACCTGCTCGCGGGCCACCTCGACGGGGTGATCCTGCGGCTGACGCTGGACGAGGACGGCCGCGTGGCGATGATCGACACCATCCACGCCTGCGGCTGCTGGCACATGTTCGTGCCGGTGGGCGAGCGCCGCGTGCGGCCGCCGCCGGTGGCCGGCGACGAGTGGGCGTTCGTGCCCGCCCGGCTCGCCGCAGTGCCGCCCGAGGCACGGGTACGCGTCCGGCTCGCGGCCGGGACCCATGCGCTCGAAGGCATCGACACCGTCGGTCCCGAGGCGCCCGCAGACGCGCGCTACCGGCTCGCCGACGAGGACATCCTGCGCACGCTGCCGCGGCCCGCCGGCGGCACGCGCAGCCTCTACGACCCGCGCGGCCGCGTGCCGGGCACCGAGCGCGCCGAGCGCTGGCTGTTCTGGCCGATGGGCATCGCCGATGCCGGCTCGATGCGGCAGTGGGGCCGGCACGCCACCGCATTCGTGGGACGTCGCCACTTCGACGAGCCCGACCTGCTCGAACGGCGATTCGAGCCGGGCCGCCCCGCGAGCGGAGACGACTGACCCGGCGCCGGAGCGGGCGTCGGAACCGAGGCGCCGGCTGCGCCCGCGTCAGCGCGCAGCCGGCTCGTCCGCCTCGTCGGCACGTTCGTCCGCACCGTCGTCCGCGGCGTCGTCCGGCTCCAACCCCGGGCCGGCCTCGTCGAGCGTATCGAGCGTCTCGTCCGTGATGCCGTAGCGGGCCTCCTCGGCCTGATCGAGTCCGCCGCCCAGCCCGGCTTCGCCGGCCCCGACGATGCGATCGACACCGATGTCGCCGCCCGGGTCGACGTCGTTGCGCTCGCCCGGCGATGGATCGACGCCGGTTCCGACCGAGTCGCTGTCCGAGTCGAGGACCGCGGGGTCGTAGCCGCCCGGCCCGATACTGTCGGAGCCGGTGTCCGACAGATCGCTCGGGCCGATCGATCTGGTGTCATGACCCGGCGGGCGGACTGCGCCGGTTCCGGGGGTGGCGTCGGGATCGAGTGTGCTGCGCGCGCTCATGTGGTCTCCACGAAGTCGTGCGCCGAGGCATGCAATCGGCGTTCCCGTTAGCGCGTCTCGACGCCGTCCAGCAGGTCGAACAGGCCCTCGGGGCCGGCCGCGATCGCCCGTGCGCCCAGCAGCGCGTGCCAGTCGTGCTCGTCGCCCCACCGGTCGCGCCAGTGCCAGAGCACACCGGAGGAGCGGTGCAGCGCGTGCTCGGCGGTGAAGCCGATCGCGCCGTGCACCTG
Source organism: Burkholderiales bacterium (assembly GCA_027489195.1). Classification (GTDB taxonomy): domain Bacteria; phylum Pseudomonadota; class Gammaproteobacteria; order Burkholderiales; family Burkholderiaceae_E; genus UBA4615. Next base: position 4,906 of record JAIYAG010000156.1, read on the forward strand.
GTGCACGATCGCCGCGACCCGGCCGGCCGCCTCGGCCGCGCGGGCCTTGGCCACCGCCGCGGCCACTTCCCCGTCACCCGCCTCCACGCCGGCCGCCGCCCAGTCGAGCGCGGCCCGCGACGCCGCGACATCCTCGGCGGCGACCGCGAGCGGATGCTGCACGGCCTGGAACTGGCCGATCGGCCGACCGAAGGCCTTCCGCAGCCCGGCGTACTCGACGCCGAGCCCGATCGCGGTCCGCAGCGCGCCGGTCAGCATCGCCGCCCCCGCCAGCGCCAGTCGGGCCCGCACGGCCGCGCCGTCCGCGAGCTCGAACACCTTCGGGGCCCCACCGCCGGCGTCGTGCCACGTGCCGACCGCGCAGGCTCCCCAGGCGACGAGCACCAGCCGATGCGCATCGGGCAGCACGACCGCATCGCCAGGGTCGGGACGCCCGTCGGGTGCGGCGATCGACAGCCGGACCGGTCGTGCATCCGCGTCGAGCCCGGCCTGCGCGAGCAGCGCGTGCGCGATCAGCGTGTCCGCCAACGGCACCGCCGCGGCGTGCGCGCCGGCGGCCTGCAGCACGGCGGCCGCATCCCGCCAGGCCTCGCCCGCGCCGCCCTGCGACTCGGGCCGCAGCAGGCGCGGCACCTCGGCCTCGACCAGCATCGCCCACAGCCGCGCGTCGAAGCCGGCCCTGGGCGTGGCCTGCGCCAGCATCCGTTCGACCGCGTCGGCGATCATCGATTCGTGTGCGCTCATCGCAGCCCCAGCCCGCGGGCGATCATGCCGCGCAGCACCTCGGGGGTACCTCCGCGCAGCGTGTAGGACGTGGCGTCGGCCACGGTGTCGTCGAGCATCGCGCGGTAGGCGGCCGCCTGC
>JAIYAG010000355.1 GCA_027489195.1 Burkholderiales bacterium
GACGCCGGCGTCATGACCGTCACCATGAACCGCCCGGACGTGCTGAACGCGCTGAACCCGGCGATGCTCGAGGGCCTGTCCGCGGCACTCGCAGCGGCCAAGGCCGACGCGTCGGTCCGCGCGCTGATCCTGACCGGCGCGGGCCGCGGCTTCTGCGCCGGCGCCGATCTCGGCGCGGCGTCGATGCGCACCGGCGAGCACGACGTGGCCCAGGGGCTGCGCGAGTCCTACCATCCGATCGTGCTGGCGATGCGCCAGCTGCCCAAGCCGATCGTCGCAGCGGTCAACGGCTCGGCCGCCGGCGCCGGCATGAGCCTCGCGCTCGCCTGCGACGTGGTGCTGGCCGGCGAGTCGGCGAGCTTCCTGCAGGCGTTCACCAAGATCGGCCTGGTGCCCGACTGCGGCAGCACCTGGTTCCTGCCGCGCATCGTCGGCGACATCCGGGCCCGCGCGATGGTGATGCTGGCCGAGAAGATCCCGGCGCGCGACGCGCTGCAGTACGGGCTGGTCTGGAAGGTGCACGCCGACGACGCGCTGGCGGCCGAGGCGACGCGCTGCGCCGCGCACCTGGCCGCGATGCCGACGCGCGCGTACGCGCTGGTCAAGCAGGCGCTGACGCAGAGCGCGGCCAACGGCCTGGGCGACCAGCTCGAGGTCGAGGCGCTGATGCAGGCGCAGGCCTTCCGCCCCGACGATTTCCGCGAAGGCGTCGCCGCCTTCGTGCAGAAGCGGCCGCCGCGCTTCACCGGCCAGTGAGCGGGGCGGGAGGCGGCGCGGCCATCCGGCCGCTGATCGCCTGCGCCGCCGGGCTGTACACCGCGGTCATCGGCTTTCGCGTGACGGTGGCGCTCGCGGCGGTCCATCTCGGACTGTCGCCGGCCTCGATCGGCCTGGTGCTCGCGACCTTCGCGCTGGTGCCGATGCTGCTGGCGGTCCGCGGCGGGCAGCTGATCGACCGGGTCGGCGTACGCCGCCCGATGCTCGTGGGCGCCGGCCTGTGCGGCCTCGGCGCGCTGGCCTGCGCCGCCCTGCCCCATCCGGTCGTGCTGGCGCTGTCCGCCGGACTCGTCGGCGTCGGCATGATGGGCTTTCACCTCGGCATGCAGCATGCGGCGGGCGAGATCGGCGGGCCTGCGCGACGCACTGCGAACTTCAACCTGCTGACGATGAGCTTCTCCATCTCGGGGCTGCTCGGCCCGCCGCTGGTGGGCCTGGTCATCGACACGGCGGGCCACCGGCAGGCCTTCGCGCTGTCGGCGGTGCTCATGGGCGCGACATGGATCGCGGCCAGCCGCTATCCGTTCGAGCGCCACCTGCCGCAGCAGCTCGCGGCAGCCCGAGGTGAGTCTGCCGACGGCGATGCACCAGCGGCGACGTCCATCCCGCCCGCGCCCGACGCCGACGCCGCCACCGCCGCCGTCGACGCGCCGCGCGGTGCCGCCGCGGCGTTCTCCCTGCTCGGTGCGCCGCGCCTGCGCCGGCTGCTGCTGGCCTCGCTGCTGGCGTCCGCGTCCTGGGACGTCTACCAGTTCGTGCTGCCGCTGCATGCCGGCTCGATCGGACTGTCGGCCTCCTCGGTCGGGCTGTCGATCGCGGCGTTCTCGGCCGGTTCGCTGTCGGTCCGCCTGCTGCTGCCCCGGCTGCTCGCCCACATGCACCCGGCCCGCTGGATGCAGGTGGCGCTGGCGGTCTGCGTGCTCGCCTATGCGGCGGCCCCGTTCGCGGGCCGGCTCGGCACGCTGGTCGCGCTGTCCTTCCTCATCGGCATCGGCCCGGGCATCGCGCAGCCGCTGCTGATGGCCGCCCTGCACACCGCCTCACCGCCGGGTCGCGCGGGCGAGGCGGCGGGCCTGAGGATGACGCTGCTGAGCGCGATGCAGCTGGCGGTGCCGGTCGGCTTCGGCCTGGCGGCCGGCGTGCTGGGCACCGCCCCGCTCTTCTGGATCTACGCCGGCACGGCCGCGGTGATCGGCCTGGGACTGGCGCGGGCGGAGCGGCGCTGAGGCCGTCCGCCCGATCGGCTCAGGAGTCCGCGGTGAAGCCGATCGTCTTGACGATCGGCGCCCAGCGGTCGTGGTCGGCACGGGTCAGCGCGGCGAGCGCCTCGGGCGTCGAGGACTCGGCCTCCAGGCCCATGGTCGCCAGACCGTCGATCACGTCCTTCTCGGCGAGCGCCGCGCGGATCGCTGCATTGGCGCGTGCGACCACGGCGGCCTCGGGCTTGCCCGGCAGGAAGAAGCCGAACCACTCCCTGAAGACCAGGTCCTTGTAGCCCTGCTCGGCGAAGGTCGGCACCTCCGGCGCGAAGCGCGAGCGCTTGTCGCCCGAGGTCGCGATGACCCGGCACTTGCCGGCGAGCACGTGCTGCGTGAACTCGCCGACCGGACCGGACACCGCGGCGATCTGCCCGCCGATCATGTCGAGGATCGCGGGCTGCGTGCCGCGGAAGGCGACGTGCTTCATGTCGGTCTTGGTGCCGAGCGCCAGCAGCGCGCCGATGAAGTGCGGCGTCGAGCCGGCGGCGGGCGAGCCGTAGTTCGCCTTGTCCGGGTTGGCCTTGCACCAGGCGACGAACTCGGCGACGTTGCGCACCGAGGCCGGCACCATCGGGCCGACCGCGAAGCCGAAGTCGAAGGTGCAGCCGAGCGAGGCCGGCGTGACGTCGTTGAACGGGTCGTACGACAGCTTGCGGTAGATGTGCGGGTAGATCACCAGCATCGAGGCCGGCGTCTGCAGGATCGTGCTGCCATCGCGCGGCGCGGCGCGCATCAGGTCGATCGCGAGCTGGCCGCCGGCGCCGGTGCGGTTCTCGACGACCGCATTGCGCGCGTAGCTGCCGCGCAGCTTGTCGGCCAGGCGCCGGCAGATGGTGTCGGAGGTGCCACCGGGCGGGAAGCCCGTCACCACGCGGACGGTGTCCAGCGCCGGGGCGGACTGCGCACGCAGCGCGGCGGGCAGCATCGAGGCGCCGACGGCGGTGCCGATGGTCGCGATCACGCGGCGGCGGACGGCCGCGGACGGCTCGGAGGGGCGGTCTAGGGGCATGTCGTCTCCTGTCGGATGAGGCTTCGGACCCGCGGGGTCCGCGGGCCGGCGCGGTGGTGCCCCGCGCGGGGTGGCGCGATGATAGCCGCGGCGCCGGGCCGGCGCACGGCCCGGTCAGTCCTCGAAGGGCAGTCCCACGTAGTTCTCGGCGAGCGCGGTGGCCTCCGCCCGCGAGTCGACCAGGTAGCCGAGCTCGGCCTCCTGGATCTTCTGCCCGATGTCGCCGGTGTCCGGGAACCGGTGCATCAGCGTGGTGAACCACCACGAGAAGCGCACCGCCTTCCAGACCCGGCGCAGGCAGCGCTCCGAGTACCGGTCGATCTCGGTCGTGGTGCCCGAGCGGTAGTGATCGATCAGCGCGCGCGACAGGTAGCGGATGTCCGAGGCGGCCAGGTTCAGGCCCTTGGCACCGGTCGGCGGGACGATGTGCGCGGCGTCGCCGGCGAGGCACAGGCGCCCGAAGCGCATCGGCTCGGCCACGAAGCTGCGCAGCGGCGCGATGCTCTTCTCGATCGACGGTCCGGTCACCAGCGACTGCGCGGCCCGCGCATCGAGCCGGCTGCGCAGCTCGTCGAAGAAGCGCTCGTCCGACCAGTCCTCGACCCGCTGCTCGAGGCCGCACTGCACGTAGTAGCGGCTGCGGCTGCGGCTTCGCATGCTGCACAGCGCGAAGCCGCGCGGATGGTTCGCGTAGATCAGCTCGTCCGAGACCGGCGGCGTGTCGCAGAGCACGCCCAGCCAGCCGAACGGATAGACCCGCTCGTAGGTCCGGATGGCGGAGGCCGGCACGGCCGCCCGGGAGGCGCCGTGATAGCCGTCGCAGCCCGCGATCCAGTCGCAGGCGACCACATGCTCGCGCCCGTCCTTGCGGTAGCGGACCTCGGGCGACGTGCCGTCGAAGCCGTGCAGCGACACGTCCGCGGCCTCGTAGACGGTGGTGGCGCCGCTGGCGGCACGCGCCGCCATCAGGTCACGGGTGACCTCGGTCTGGCCGTACACCGTGACCTGCCGGTCGACGAGGTCGGCGAAGTCGATCCGATGCCGCTCGCCGTCGAAGGCGAGCTCGATCCCGTGGTGCGGCAGGCCTTCGGCATGCAGCCGCTCGCCCACCCCCGCGGCCTCGAGCAGCTCGACCGTGCCCGACTCGAGCACGCCCGCGCGGATGCGCGCGAGCACGTAGTCGGGCGACTGGCGCTCGACGATGACGGCGTCGATGCCGGCCCGGTGCAGCAGCGCACCGAGCAGCAGGCCGGCGGGCCCGGCACCGACGATCGCGACGCGGGTCCGGACGAAGGTCGCGCCCTCAGACATCGAAGAACACCGTCTCGCCCTCGCCCTGCATCCGGATGTCGAAGCGGTAGACCGTGCCGCCCGGCAGGTCCGCGCGCCGCGCGATCAGGGTGTCGCGGCGCTCTGCGGGCACCGAGGCCAGCACCGGATCGGCGGCGTTGGCCGGCGCCTCGTCGTCGAAGTAGATCCGCGTGAACGCATGCACCAGCAGCCCGCGCATCGACACGATCATGTCGATGTGCGGGGCCTGGCCGTCGGGCGTGGCGCCGGGCTTGATGGTGCGGAACGCATAGGTGCTGCCGGGCAGCGTGCCGGTGCCGACGCGTCCGAACCCCCTGAACCCGGTCTCGGCGACCTCGGCCCGCGTGCGCACGTGCCGCCCCTGCGCGTCCGCATGCTGGATCTCGAGCATCGCGTCGCCGATCGGCGCGCCGTTGGCGTCGAGCACCCGGCCGGTCAGGACGATCGGCAGACCCGGGGTGCGCGGCTCGGCGAGCTCGGCACCGAACAGGCTGCGGAACGGATAGCCGTACTGCGTGGGGACCAGCCCGTACGCGAAGTACGGGCCGACGGTCTGCGAGGGCGTCTGCCCGGGCGTGGCGGCCAGCGGGTCGCTCATCGCGTCGTCTCCATCGGGGTCTGGTTCGCGCCGCGCAGCACGATGTCGAACTCGTAGCCGAGCGCGTAGCCCGGCTCGGTCGCTTCCAGCGCGAAGCGCGACACCAGGCGCTCGCGCACGCCCACCGGCGTGCTCTGGTAGATCGGGTCGAAGGCCAGCAGCGGGTCGCCGGGGAAGTACATCTGCGTGACCAGGCGGCTGGCGAAGTGCTCGCCGAACAGCGAGAAATGGATGTGGTTGGGCCGCCAGGCGTTCGGATGGTTGCCCCAGGGATAGGCCCCCGGCTTGATCGTCAGGAACCGGTAGCGGCCGTCGCCGTCGGTCAGCGTACGGCCGGCACCCAGGAAGTTCGGGTCGAGCGGCGCATCGTGCGTATCGACCGCATGCACGTAGCGGCCGGCGGCGTTGCACTGCCAGAGCTCGACCAGCGTGTGGCGCAGCGGGCGGCCGCCCTCGTCGAGCACACGGCCGGTGACGACGATCCGCTCGCCCTGGGGCGCGCCGTTGCGCACGGCGTTGCGGGTCAGGTCGTGGTCGAGCTCGCCGATGTCCTCGTGGCCGTAGACCGGCTGCGCCAGCTCGGACAGGGTGTGACGCATCGGCAGCAGCGGGCGGGCGGGTGCGCGCAACGGCGTGGACTTGTAGGCGGGGTGCAGATAGGCGGGCTGGCTGGTCCAGTCGCGCGCAGCGATCCGTGGCAGGTCGGCCATCGGGGTCTCCTCGGGGGCGAGGTCAGGACTGTAGGCAGCGGCGGGCGTTCTGTAAATCGATCGGATCGGCTGCGCACGCCCGGCATGCGGCCGCGCGGCCGACGCCAGGGGCGCGGGCCGCGCGCCCGTGCGCCGCTCAGGGCTTGAGTTCGACGCTGCCCGATACCCCGACCACGACGTCCGAATCGCCCCCCTCGGTGGGCAGGGGCGCGGCAGCGACGTCCGCCCCGCCGCGGGCCATCGCGGCCATCGGGCGCGGGCCGGGCACATTGCCGCCCGAGCGCAGCGCCAGCTCCTTGAGCTCGTAGCCGGCGAAGCCGAAGGCCGCGGCCGCGTCGGCAGCTCGCGCGCGGAAGGCCCGGGCCGCCTCGGCGATCAGTCGCTTCTCCTCGGCCTGACGGCGCTCGGACGAGAGCCGGAACTGCACGCCCGCGAGCTGCATGCGCTCGCCGAGCCGCGCGCCGAGCTGCGCGAGCGCGGCCATCCGGGTCGACTCGAGCACGATCTCGCCGCGGACCCGCCAGCCCTGGGTCTTGCCCTCGCGCGTGTAGTTCGGCTGCGTGTAGACCGAGCCCAGGCGCGCCTTGACGCCCTCCACGCCCTTGGCGTCGGCGATCGCCGCATTGAGCTGCGAGAGCACCGCGTCGTTGAGCGGCCCCACCTGCGCGCCGTCGCGCTCCACCGCCAGCACGACGACCATCTCGTCGTTGGCGACCGCGGCGCGCGCCTGTGCGTCGAGCGCCAGCACCGGGCCCGCCTGCACCGGCGCCGCGGTCCACAGCGCGGCCAGCAGCGCCGCGACCCGGCAGGCCACGACCGTCGCCGATGCACCGCCTGCCCACGCCTCGCGCGCCCTCGTCATGCCTCTCATCGTCCCGCTCCCCGTTCGAATTCTTCCTGCGACGGCACCGTCGGCAGCCCCGGCCCCGACAGTCCGGTCGCCGCGCGCACCGCCCGCAGCACCGCGATGGCGGTCACCGCCGCGATCGCCGCGCCCAGGGCCACCGGGTGCACACGCGCCTCGCAGCGGCCGGTGGCGAGCGCGAACAGCGTGTCGCCGTCGAACGCGGTGTGCACCGGGTCGATGGTGCGCGCGAGCCCGTCGTGCGCACATTGCGCGAGCTTTCGGCACTCGGCCTTGCTCAGCGTCAGGTCGGTCGCGACGCAGCCGATCGTGGTCGCCATGCCCGGCGCGAGCCGCGGCGGCAGGTCGCCCGCGAGCAGGCTGGCGGTGGTGCCGACGAGCCGGCGGCCGTCCTCGCTGCGCGCGCCCGCGAGCGGGCGTCCGGTGCCCGGGTCGATCACGTCGCCGATGGCGTTGACGACGATCAGCGCGCCCACCGTCGCGCCGCCGACCCGCAGCGAGGCCGTACCCACCCCGCCCTTCATCGCCCGCCCGATGCCCCAGAGCTTGCCGACCGTGGCGCCCGCGCCCGCGCCCACCGATCCCTCGGCGGGCGCAGCCGCCGAGGCGGCCTCGCAGGCCAGGCGCCCGGCGCGCGCATCCGGACGGATCGAGGCATCGCCCACCCACAGGTCGAAGAGGATGGCCGCGGGCACGATCGGCACCCGCGCCGGCCCGACGGCCAGGCCGATGCCCTGCGCCTCGAGCCAGGCGACGACACCGCCGGCCGCGTCGAGCCCGAATGCGCTCCCGCCGGCGAGCAGCACCGCATGGACGCGGTCGACCGCATTGACCGGGTCGAGCAGGTCGGTCTCGCGGGTGCCGGGGGCGGCGCCGCGAACGTCGACGCCGCAGGTCGCTCCCTCTCCGGCGAGCAGCACGGTGCAGCCGGTGGGCCGGCGCGGATCGGTGAAGTGGCCGACGCTCAGGCCCGCGACATCGGTGATCGCGCCGGCGGCCGGTTCGCCCGGTCCACGTTTGGCGGATACTTGCATGCCCCGATGCTACCCAAAACCCTCCCCACCCACACGTTCGAGCGCCACCACTTCGCCTGGCTCTCGATCGCCGCGGCCGTCGCGACCATCGCGCTCAAGGCGATCGCCTGGTGGCTCACCGGCTCGGTCGGCCTGCTGTCGGACGCGATGGAGTCCTTCGTCAACCTCGCGGGCGCCTCGTTCGCGCTGGTGATGATCGTGATCGCGGCGCGCCCGCCGGACGACGCGCATCCGTTCGGCCACGCCAAGGCCGAGTACTTCTCGAGCGGCTTCGAAGGCATCCTGATCTTCGGCGCGGCCGCGGCGATCATCTGGACGGCGGTGGCGCGACTGCTGGCGCCGCAGCCGCTCGAGGCGATCGGCGTGGGGCTCGCGGTGTCGGCGGTCGCGACCGCGATCAACCTGGGCGTGGCCATCGCGCTGCGCCGTGCGGCGAAGCGCTTCGGCTCCATCGCGCTCGACTCCGATGCCCGACACCTGATGACCGACGTCGTGACCTCGGTCGGCGTGGTCGCGGGCGTGGCCGCCGTCTCGCTGACCGGCTGGCTGATCCTGGACCCGCTGATCGCGATCGCGGTCGGTCTCAACATCCTGCGCGAAGGGGCCCGGATGCTGCGGGCCTCGGTCGACGGTCTGATGGACCGCAGCCTGGACACATCCGAACTCGAGCGGCTGCGCGGCGCGCTCGATGCGCTCGGTGCGCGCGGCATCGCCTGGCGCGGCCTGCGCACGCGGCGCGCCGGCTCGCACGCCTGGATCGACGTCGTGGTGCTGGTGCCGGGCGACTGGACCGTGGACGCCGGGCACGCGGTGGCCGACGAGGTCGAGGCGACGCTCGCCGCCCTGGTTGCGCAGGCGACCGTGATCACGCACATCGAGCCGATCCCGCACTGACCCGCGGCGATCGCATCCGGCACGGCCCGATCGGATCGGGAGGCACCCTGCCCCGGCCGCTACAATCGGACGATGAGCGCGAACGTGCCCGCCCTGCGCCTGCGCGCGGTCCGGATCGACACCGATTCAGAGAACGTCGCGTACCTGGCGCGCGGCTGCACCGCCTGTCGCGTCGATGTCCTGCGGGCTGCCCAGAAGGTCGCGGTGAGCGTCGCCGGTGCGGCGCCCGACGCCGAACCCATGCTCGCCGTGCTCAATGTCGTCGACGATTCCTCGATCGTCGGCCCCGACGAGCTCGGCCTGTCCGAGCAGGCCTTCGCGATGCTGGGCGTGCCCGCGGGCACGCTGCTGACCATCGGTCCGGCGGCGCGCCCGGCGTCGCTCGACACCGTGCGCCGAAAGCTGCAGGGCGAGCCCCTCGACCTCGCGTCGATGCGCGCCATCGCCCGCGACATCGCGGCACGGCGCTACGCCCGCAGCGAGATCGCCGCGTTCCTGGTCGCCTGCGGACGCGAAGACCTGGAACGCGACGAGGTGCTGGCCCTGACCCGCGCGATGCTCGAGACCGGCGAGCGCCTGGACTGGCGCGAGCCGCTGGTGGCCGACAAGCACTGCATCGGCGGCATCCCCGGCAACCGCACCTCGATGATCATCGTGCCGATCGTCGCCGCGCACGGCATGCTGATCCCGAAGACCTCGAGTCGCGCCATCACCTCGCCCGCCGGCACGGCCGACACGATGCAGGTGCTCGCCGAGGTCGAGCTCGCCCCCGCGCGCCTGCACGAGATCGTGCTGCGCGAGCGCGGCTGTATCGCCTGGGGCGGGACGGCGCGGCTCGCGCCCCTCGACGACCTGCTGATCTCGGTCGAGCGGCCGCTCGCGCTGGATTCACCCGGTCTGATGGTCGCCTCGATCCTGTCGAAGAAGCTGGCGGCCGGCTCGACCCGGCTGCTGCTCGACATCCCGGTCGGCCCGAGCGCGAAGGTGCGTTCCCTCGCCGACGCGCAGCGCCTGCGCAAGACCTTCGAGCATGTCGGACGTGCGCTCGGCCTGCACGTCGAGGTGACGGTCACCGACGGCACGCAGCCGATCGGGCGCGGCATCGGCCCGGTGCTCGAGGCCCGCGACGTGATGGCGGTGCTGGAGAGCCGGCCCGACGCACCGCAGGACCTGCGGGCGAAGTCGCTGAGGCTGGCAGGCCGCATCCTCGAGTTCGACCCGGACGTGCGGGGCGGCGACGGCGAGGGCCTGGCGCGGGACATCCTCGAGTCCGGACGGGCCGCGGCGAAGATGGCCTCGATCATCGATGCGCAGGGCCGGCGCCTGCAGCCCCCGGGGCCCGGTCGGCTGGTCGCCGAGATCGTCGCGCCCCGGGCCGGCCGCGTCGTCGGCTTCGACCACCTGAGGCTGGCGCGCGCCGCGCGCCAGGCGGGCGCCCCCGCGAGCCCCGGTGCCGGACTGGACCTGCTGGTCCGGCTGGGCGACGCGGTGCGTGCCGGCCAGCCGCTCTACCGGCTGCACGCCGAGACGAGCGGCGAGTTCGACCTCGCCCGCCGCGGGTGCGATGCCGATGCCGGCATCGCGATCGCCTGACCCGACGCCGCGTCCTGCTCCCTGCCTGCCGGGCCCACGACATGACCGACCCGATCCGACCCGCGCTTCTCCACTACGCCGACCAGGAGGCGCCTGCACGCCGGCTCGCGCACGCGCTCGGGCTGCCGGCCGCGGTGATCGAGACCCGGCGCTTCCCCGACGGCGAGACGCTGCTGCGCCTGCCGGTGCCGCTGCCGCCGCGCGCGCTGCTCTTCTGCGCGCTCGACGCCCCCGACACGCGGCTGGTCGAGCTGCTGCTCGCATCGCGGACCGCGCGCGAGCACGGCGTCGCGCACCTGACACTGGTGGCGCCCTACCTCTGCTACATGCGCCAGGACATGGCCTTTCGGCCCGGCGAGGCGGTGAGCCAGCGCATCGTCGGCGGCTTGCTCGGCGGGCTGTTCGACGCGGTGATCACCGTGGACCCGCATCTGCACCGGATCACGCGCCTGGACGAGGCGGTGACCGGCGGCGCGCGGGCCATCGCGCTCACCGCGGCCGACCCGATCGGCGACTTCGTCGCCCGGACCGTGCCGGACGCGGTGCTGGTCGGGCCCGACGAGGAGTCCGCGCAGTGGGTGGCCGCGGTGGCTGCGCGAGCCGACCGCCCGCACGAGGTGTTCGTCAAGACCCGCCACGGCGACCGCGAGGTCGACGTCGTGGCCGAGGGCGGTGCCCCGGTGTCCGGACGCCCGGTGGTGCTGGTCGACGACATCGCCTCGAGCGGGCGCACGCTCGCGCAGGCGGCGCGGGTGTGTCTGGCGGCCGGCGCGCGCAGCGTCGACGCGATCGTCACGCACGCGCTCTGCACGCAGGCCGACCTCGAGGCGATGCGGGAGGCCGGGATCCTCCGGTTCTGGAGCACGGACGCGCTCGCGCATCCGAGCAATGCCGTGCCGCTCGCGCCGCTGCTCGCCGCGTGGCTGCGCGCGCACGACCTGCTGGGCTGAGACGCCGCGAGCGGCTCTGCTGCGCGACCCGCGCCTAGGACGGGCGCGCCGCCCCCTCTGCGCCCCCGCCGGGTCGGCCTACTTGGTCCCGAACAGCCGGTCGCCGGCGTCGCCCAGCCCCGGCAGGATGTAGCCGTGTTCGTCGAGCTGCCGGTCGATCGCCGCGGTGTAGA